>CAZXLJ010000032.1:0-29468 GCA_964641175.1 uncultured Cellvibrionaceae bacterium | reverse complement strand
TTCCTTTCCAGCCGCTGGCGCTTTTCCCCCGGCCACTTCAAATTCTGCGATCAGCGTTCCCATGGAAACCTTGTCACCTTCCTTGATGCGAAGGCTTTTCACCTTTCCGGACATGGGGGCGGGGATCTCCATAGAAGCCTTGTCGCTCTCGAGAACTACCAGCGCATCTCCTTCGTTGACCTCGTCACCCTCGGCGATACACACCTCGATGACGTCGACACCCTCCGCGCCACCAATATCCGGCACCTTGACCTGCTCCACGCTACCGGCGGCACTGGCCTCCTGAGTCGGCGCCTTCGGGGACGCCTCTCTGGCCGGCTGCGCTGACGCGCCGGCCAGCACGAGTATCGCAGAACCCTGGGAAACTTTGTCGCCTTCCTTGACCGCAATACTGACTACCTTACCGGCAGCCGGCGCAGGTATTTCCATTGAAGCCTTGTCACTTTCCAAGACAACGATGGAATCTCCCTCTTTTACTTCATCTCCGACCTTTACAGACACCTCAATCACATCGACGTTTTCGGCCCCACCGATATCCGGCACAGCGACCGGAATTTCGCCACCCCTATTGGAATCACTGGTGGAGGCAGTGGAGGCCGTACCGGGAGCGGCAGCCGCCGCTTTCTCCGGCTCGGAGGATTTCTCCGCCGCCGCTTCGCCCTGCCCTTCTATTTCCAGTTCCAGAATCGCAGACCCCTGAGATACCTTATCGCCCAGTTTCAGCAATATGGCGGTTACCTTTCCAGCCCGAGGCGCCGGAATATCCATGGATGCCTTGTCGGATTCCAGTACTACCAGCGAATCCTCGGCCTTAACCGAATCACCCACGGCTACCGTGACTTCAATTACCTCGACATTTTCGGCCCCGCCTATGTCAGGGACCTTGATAATTTCTTTGGCCACAACAAATACTCCTAATCAGACGGTCAGCGGATCGGGTTTTTCTGCGTCAATCCCGTATTTTTCCATAGCGTGCAATACGTCTTTGGGCTCAATCCTGCCCTCGTCCGCCAGGGCCTTCAGGGCCGTGATCGTTACATAGTAACGGTCCACTTCAAAAAACCGTCGCAGCTGCTTGCGGGAATCACTGCGGCCGAACCCGTCTGTCCCGAGCACATAGTAATTACCCGGGATAAAGGGTCGCAGCTGCTCGCTGTAGCTCTTGATATAGTCGGTGGAGATAACGAACGGTCCTTCCTGTGACTTCAGTACGTCAGTGATATATGGAGTACGGGGCGCCTGCGTCGGATGCAGACGATTCCAGCGCAACATGCGCTGACCTTCCCGGGCCAGTTCATTGACGCTGGTGACGCTCCAGATATCCGATTCTACGCCGTGGTTTTCCCGCAGCAGCTCGGCCGCCGCTTCCACTTCGCGCAATATGGTGCCGGACCCCATAAGCTGAACGCGCTTTTTGCCGCGCTTTTTCGCTTCCTTAAGCTTGTAAATACCACGAATGATGCCCTCGGCCGCCCCCTCCGGCATTTCGGGGTGCGTGTAATTTTCATTCATGAGCGTGATGTAGTAGAAGCAGCTTTCTTTCTCCTGATACATGCGACGCATCCCGTCCTGGATGATGACCGCCACTTCATAAGCGTAAGTCGGATCATAGGACCGGCAGTTGGGAATGACACCGGCCAGCACCAGACTGTGGCCGTCCTGGTGCTGCAACCCTTCACCATTCAGGGTCGTGCGCCCGGCCGTACCGCCGAGGAGGAATCCGCGGGCCTGCATGTCACCGGCGAGCCACCACAGATCCCCCACGCGCTGATACCCGAACATTGAGTAATAGATATAGAAGGGAACCATGGGTTTGTTGTAGGTGGCATAGGCCGTGGCGCAGTTGATCCAGGATGACATGGCCCCCGCCTCACTAATGCCCTCTTCAAGAATCTGTCCTTTTTGGTCCTCCTTGTAGAACATGATCTGATTGGAATCATGGGGCTTGTATTTCTGGCCCAATGCCGAGTAAATACCGATCTGCCGGAACATGCCTTCCATTCCGAAGGTACGGGCTTCGTCAGGTACGATCGGCACTATCTGCTGACCGATGGTGTCGTCTTTGATCAGGGTGGACAGGATCCGCACAAAAGCCATGGTCGTTGAAAATTCACGATCACCCGAGGTCTTCAACAATGCGGCAAACGCTTCCAGTGCGGGAATTTGCAAAGGTTCGAAATCCCCTCGCCGGGCTGGTAAATACCCGTGCAGCGCCTTGCGGCGTTCGTGCAGGTATTTCATTTCGGGCGAGTCCGGCGCGGGGCGGTAATAGGGGACGTTTTCCAGCTCGTCGTCCGGGATAGGCAGGTCAAACCGCTTACGAAAAGCTCGCAGGCTGCTCATATCAAGTTTTTTCACGGAGTGCGCCACGTTGGCGGATTCCGCGGAAGTGCCCATGGCATAGCCTTTGACAGTCTGCGCCAGAATCACCGTAGGCTGACCTTTGTGGGCAACCGCCTGCGCATAGGCATTATAGACTTTGAGGGAATCATGGCCGCCCCGATTGAGCTCCATGATCTCGTCGTCGCTCAAGTGGTTCACAAGCTCCAGCAGTTCGGGATACTTGCCGAAAAAGTTTTCCCGTGTATAACCGCCACCATTGGCCTTGAAATTCTGCATCTCACCATCGACGACTTCGTCCATGCGTTTTTGCAACAGACCGGTCTTGTCCTTGGCAAGCAGTTCGTCCCACTTGTGGCCCCACATGACCTTGATGACGTTCCAGCCAGCGCCACGGAAAACGCCTTCCAGCTCCTGCACTATCTTGCCATTACCCCGCACCGGCCCGTCGAGTCGCTGCAGATTGCAATTGACGACGAATATCAGATTGTCGAGCTTTTCCCGGGATGCCAGGGTAATCGCGCCCAGTGTTTCCGGCTCATCGCATTCGCCGTCGCCCAGAAATGCCCAGATCTTGCGGTCACCAGCCTTGGCGAGCCCACGTGCATCCATATAACGCATGACGTGCGCCTGATAGATCGCCACAATGGGACCGAGTCCCATGGAAACGGTCGGAAATTGCCAATAGTCTGGCATCAGCCAGGGATGGGGATAGGAGGATAAGCCCTTGCCATCCACTTCGCGGCGAAAATTGTCGAGCTGCTCTTCAGTCAGTCGACCCTCTAGAAATGAGCGCGCGTACATGCCAGGTGCGCTATGGCCTTGAAAGTAGACAAGATCCGCGAGCTGGTCGCCGTCCCCTCCGCGAAAGAAGTGATTGAACCCGACGTCATACAAAGTTGCCGCAGAGGCAAACGTGGAGATGTGTCCGCCCAGATCGTCTCCGGTCTTGTTGGCGCGCATCACCATGGCGAGCGAGTTCCAGCGGGTCAAGGCGCGGATTCGACGCTCAATGGTGGGATCACCCGGCATCGGCTTTTCCGCCTCCACAGGAATGGTGTTGCGATAGGGCGTGGTTATGCCTGTCGATATCTGGGCACCTGCCTGGGACGCAGCATCTGCCAGTTTTGCCAACAAATACGCTGCCCGATCCGCCCCGTTGTGACGGATGACGGACTCCAAAGCATCAAGCCACTCCCGGGTTTCGAGAGCGTCGATTTCCTCGGCCATTTAAAGTCTCCTCGTTGCTGCACGGGACACCATGACTTTGGCCCCGCCTTGGTTGTTGCGACTACTGTCATTGCGTCGGACGACGTTCCACCCGGTCCAACGTGGAAAATCGCCTGAGCGTTCTATTGTGGTTGCTGAACAATTTTTGCGTTGTATCAACGCTAAACTCTGCATCCGTCTCCCAGCTTCTTCCATGGCCCGGCCAAGGTCCGCACAAAAGCCTTGGGGCGGGCATACCCGCGCCGGAGAAGTTTCCCGGATTTGGTGCGGATTTTTACAGGATCTACTTCTTTCAGGCGCTTGCGAGCGAAGACGTGCACCTTAACAGACTTCCAGTGCCCAACTCTATTCACCGGGTAGAAATGCTACCCCATCGCTCCCGATGGATCAGGAGTTCGCCTGGTCCACCCCGGAGGGTGACACCCTGTCCCGGCTTGACCGCCCGCCAACGTTCGTCGGTCAGCCTCGTACGGGAAGATGATTTCGAGAGAAACAACCTGTTTAAAAGACTCCCCCGGTGCGTATTTTTCTTCGGTTAAAGGCACCCAATTTGGGCGCGAAGATTCTACACAGTAACGTCTCGTTTATCTACTAATCGTCGCATTTGGCCGATTTTGGTGCATTCTGCCGCAATCTGCACCACTAATTCGAGGGCCTCTTTTTGCCCTCGACAGCGATCGAAATCGTCAGATTGATTCACCAGAATTTAAGGCGGGTTGCGGGGTTACGCTGCCTGCCCTGCCACCCGGGTCGGCCAGGCATTGAGAACTGCTTTGCACAACGTTGCCAGCGGAATGGCAAAAAATACCCCCCAGATACCCCAGATGCCACCAAACACCAGCACCGCCAGTACGATAGCGACCGGATGGATCTTGACTGCTTCGGAAAAAAGTAGTGGCACCAGCACATTACCGTCCAGCGCCTGAATCACCGCATAAGCGGCCATCAGATAGAAAAGCTCGCTTCCCCAGCCCCACTGAAAGAAGCCAATCAGAAAAACCGGAATGGTAACAACGGCTGCGCCAATATACGGGACCAGCACCGAAAGCCCCACCACCACGCCGAGCAACAGCGCATAATTCACGTTCAGCAGCCGGAAAACAATACTGGTAACCCCGGCGACAATGATGATTTCCACTGCCTTGCCACGCACGTAATTGGCAATTTGCTGATTCATTTCCCACCAGATCTGACGGATGAGCGGCCGTTCCTTCGGGAGCAGATTGCCGATCCACGCGAGCATGGGTTCGGCATCCTTGAGAAAAAAGAACACCAGAATCGGTACGAGAACCACGTAAATGATGATACCCATCAGGACCGGCAATTGTGCCACTGAAAAGGTCAGCACGGACTGGCCGAGCCGGGCCATTTCGGAGCCGATGCCGCCGGCAAGCTGCCGTACTTGTGCTTCGGTAATAAATTGTGGATATTTTTCCGGCAGCAACATCAACAACGACTGACCGTCACGGATCATGCGGGGGGCTTCCGTTACCAGATTAAGTATCTGTTTCCACATCGCCGGCAGAAGCACCAGCAATGCTACAACGATCAAGCCTACCAGCACCAGAAATGTCAAGACTACGGCAGCAATGTGCGGCATCCCCAGCCGGGTGAGCTTCACCACCAGCCCTTGCAGAAGGAATGCAATGATCATGGCAGTAATCATGGGGGCCAATACCACGCCCATGGTCACCACCAACGCGACTGCGGCAACTATCAGCACCGCAACGAGGACTGCTTCCTCTTCAGCAAAATATCGGTCCACCCACCTTTCGAATACTTTAAACATCGGCGGCCTTTTTCAGGATGTATTCGTAGATGTCGTCATATTCCCGGACACGGCAGAGCGTATGCCCGGAGATGTCCGAGTAGCTGCGAAAATCCCGCACCGAACCGGCATCCGTTGCAAGGACCTTTAGGTATTCTCCGCCTTGCATCCGTGCCAGCGCCTGTTTTGCCTTGAGCAACGGCAGAGGACAGCGCAAGCCACGAGCATCCAGAACGTTGACACAATCGTCCGCTCGTTGGTCTTCGTTATGCAAGTCGTCGTAGTTCATGGAATCTCTACCGCAGGTTCGAGTCTGACTCCAGACCGGCACTGAAAAGATCTTCTTTAATATGTACACCACACTGATCGCCACCCTGGAATCAGGCAAAGCGCATCCGCGCCACTACAGGGTGGAGCCTTCGCAGCAGGACTGATAATCTGACGCCG
Organism: uncultured Cellvibrionaceae bacterium; assembly: GCA_964641175.1. Taxonomy (GTDB): domain Bacteria; phylum Pseudomonadota; class Gammaproteobacteria; order Pseudomonadales; family Cellvibrionaceae; genus CAYNST01. The sequence goes on along the minus strand of CAZXLJ010000032.1, from coordinate 23,683 downwards.
TCAGGATGGTAGTCCGGCCAAACAGCAAAAATACTCCAAGACAAGGTTTTGATGTGGCATTGAACAGAATTTTCAGGGTAGCAGCACTCTTTCTGGTACTGATCCTCACCTCGACCGGCGCCTACGCTACCACAGATAAACTGCAATTGCCGAGTCTGGGTGAAGCGAGCGCCGGCTTGCTTTCGCCCGATGATGAATACGAACTCGGCCAGATGATCCTCAGATACTACCGCGCGAGCTTCCCCACCTCCGATGACCCGTTCTTCGAGGATTACCTTGGCCGGCTTCTGCAGAAAATCGCGCATCACAGTGATCTGACTGACAAACGGCTCGAGCTACTCGTTATAGACAGCCCGAGTCTGAATGCCTTTGCGGCACCAGGCGGTATTGTCGGAGTCAATATCGGCACCTTCCTGAGCGCCAGTAGCGAACAGCAGTTGGCGTCAATTCTCGCTCACGAACTCGCTCACCTAAGCCAGCGTCACTATGCGCGACGCCTGCAGAACGCCAAAACCACCAATCTCGTCAGCGTGGCCGCGTTGCTTGCGGGGATTCTGGTTGCCTCCACGAGCGGAAGCGACGGGGCCATCGCGGCTTTACCAGCGATCCAGGCCGGAGCGATAGAGTCATCCCTGCGTTTCAGCCGGCAGATGGAAAAGGAAGCGGACCGTCTGGGGATGGCCACCCTGGTGCGGGCGGATTTCGACCCTTATGCAATGCCTGAAATGTTTGAGGCAATGCTGAAAACTGCACGCTTTCGCAGCAAGGTTCCCGAATTTCTTCTAACCCACCCGGTCACCGAATCCCGGATTGCGGATTCCATGGGCCGGGCGTCCAAATATCCCCGTAAGCACAACGTGATGGACATGGAATATCAGTTGCTGCGGGCACGGTCCATCCACCGCTACGAAGGCAATGCCCAGGCCTCGGTCAAGCGCTTTCGAGCCGAACTCGCCGGGAACAACATGCCCGCTGACGCCGCGCGCTACGGCCTGGTCATGGCACTTACCGAGACCGGCCAGCTTGAGCAGGCTAAGAAGGAGCTGGCCCGGTTGCAGGACAGCGTACGCGACACGGCTATACTGGCCATTGCCGAAGCGAACCTGCTCGCCAAGCAAAGGCAATTTCCAGAAGCCCTCGCCGGACTTAAAGAGTCCCTGCAGCATCAACCGAACCATCACCCGCTCAATGTTCGCTACGCCGAATTGCTGATGGAAGCGGGTAACTACCCCGAATGCGAAGCCGTGCTCAAGCAGCATGTCAAACGCCGCCCGAAAAATTCCTATGTGTGGTATCTGCTGGCAGAAGTCCATGGACTGACGGGTAATATCCTGGATGTTCACAAGGCGCGCGCAGAATATTTCATGCTGCTGGGGATCTACGACAAGGCGGAAATCCAGTTGCGCAACGCACTCCAACTTCTTAAAAAGGAGGATTTTCAGGGCCGCGCGCGGATTGAACAGCGCTTGCTTGAAGTTAAAAAGCTCCGGGAAAATCAGCCAACCTGATCCGGCAACCCCGGCGCTGGCTGTCTGAATCAGCCTCCGGGGGGCATCTTGTCAAGTTTCGGTTTATTGACCGGCTGCAGCTCAATCTGCCCACCACAATGTTTACACCAGTTCGCGTCCCGGTCATGTCCGGTCGCCTCGCATGAGGTACATCGTGATCGCTGACGTTCCCGGTTCATTTCCTGGGTGAGTTCGGCCGTAACGATCCCCGTTGGAACTGCGATGATCGAATATCCGGTCAGCATTGCCGCCGTCGCCACTATCTGGCCGATAACCGTTTGCGGCGTAATATCTCCATAACCGACTGTGGTGATGGTAACGATCGTCCAATAGACGCTTTTGGGAATACTGGTAAAGCCATTGGCCGGCCCCTCAACCACATACATGATCGATCCGAACACAGTGGCCATTACCAGTACAGCGATAAAGAAAACCGATATTTTTCTCTGAGCCGCCAGCAATGAGCGTGCAAGTACATTTACCTCTTCCAGGTAACGCGCCAGCTTGAGCACGCGGAAGATCCTGAGTACCCGTATCAGTCGCACCACCAGCAGGTAGTTGGCTCCTCCAACGAACAGACTGAGATAGGTGGGAAGAACCGACAATAGATCCACAATCCCGTAAAAACTTCGGATATATGAAAGGCGACGCGGCGAGCAATAGACCCGAACGAGGTACTCGACGGTAAAAACCCAGGTAAAAAACCACTCGAGCGCCCTGAGGGCGGTACCATACCGCTCCTTCACGTGTCCCATGGAATCGAGCATTAAAGCAGCGACGCTTACAAGAATCGCCCATATCAGGATGACATCGAACAGTTTCCCGGCGGGCGTATCTGTACCAAAGATTACTGTGTGGAGAGATTTCTTCAATTGTTTTTCTGACATAATGCCGCCCACCGTTTGCTATGTCGAATCCGCCACTTCCCGTGTCTAACTTCGATTAATATCCGTCATCGGGCCAGTTACATGAAAAAAAACTCCACGCTCGTTTATTCAACTGACAAGGGCCGCATCAAGCCGGCAGTACAAACGTCCGAGCAGCCCATCACCGACTCCGTTGTTCGCTTGAAACGTGAATCGAAGGGCCGCGGGGGCAAAACAGTCACCGTGGTGACCAATGTACCCTTCCCGCCCGAAGAGCTCAAATCCCTCGCAGCCGACCTTAAGAAGCTCTGCGGTACCGGCGGCACGATCAAAGACGGCGTGATAGAAATTCAGGGCGAACACCGTGACAAGATTAAGCCCTTCCTGGAGGCGCGGGGCATGAAGGTGAAAATCGCAGGCGGTTGAACCTGGTTTATTTATTGCTCTATCAGTTCTATCTTGGCAATGCGCCAAACGTTTGACACTGCTGGAGTATGTAAATCATGAGTGCGATGGAAATCTTGCCTTTTCTGGATACGACTTTGAAGCTGGCGCTGGGCGGTGCCTTGACGTTTGCCGGGATCTGGCTTTACGGACGCCGGGGCGCCGCCGGACAGGAACAACGCCAGAGCAATCGCCGCCTGGAACTGCTCGAAGAAGTCGCCACTGCCGTTGGCAATGTGAATCACTGTTTCGCCAAATATTCGTCACTTGTCATCGAGTCCACACGCTTTGGAAGCAAATGGCCGACCGCCCGCAAGCTGGAACTGGACCGGGTTAATCAGGAGCTGGTCAATGAGTTTCGCAAACTGGCTGATGCCGAAGCCAAGCTGCTGATGCTCGGGGAAAAGACCATGGAAAAGACACTCCGGCTTTATGGCGCACGCATCGCGCTGTTTCGCAAACAGGTGTACGTAGGCCGGCAGGATATTACGGATCAGGAGATTGCCGATCTGAAAAATTCCATCATGGATCTTCGAGAAAAATTCTATGACCTGCTCAGTCGCCGCTATGATCGGCTGCTGGTTGCCTGATTGCATCTGCCCGGCTCCGCCGGGCTTTTTTCCCCGTCGTCCCATTGAACAGAAACAGCAACGGTCGCCACCTCATAATCAGCAATTCGTGCGCATAAAAGGTCGCCGCGAAAGTGACGCTGCACAGAACAAACCAGAAAACAAAAGGATCATCAATCCACCAAGCAAGCATTGGAAACAGGCAAAGTATCAGCGGCTGATGCAGGACATATATCGAGTAACTGGCATCAACCATACGCTCCAGCCAACGTGACTGCCGTGCAACACTGTTGATGAACCCCATCGAAGCCAGCGCCAGTGTCATGCTGTAGATTGCATCAACATACAGATACAGCAAATAATGAATTGCCTTGAAATTCACATGATTTTTCACAATGAGTACGCAAATGGCGATACCCGCCAGGCCGAGTGCCGCCCTGAATGACAGCAACCGGAAAAACGCCTGACGCTGATAGAAAAAAATCATTCCAAGCAGGTAAAACGGGAAGTAAAAGTACAGAAGAAAAAACGAAATAAAATAATGGACGTCCGTAACAATACGCCGGCCGAAATAGTGCATACCTGCAGCGAGTATCGGGAAGATCACGATGGCAGCGGCCAGAAGCCAGCGATGACTTAAATGCAGACGTTGGATCCGGTGCAGCTGGCCCACAAAAAGCAGGGACACCCAGTTGTAAACAATCAGATTGCCGAGAAACCACAAGTGTCCCAGCCACTGCCCTTTGGCCACATAGTCGAAGCCTTCTGAAAATTCCTGAGTCGTTGCCAGCTGGTTCGTGGGTGTATTCAATGCAAACCCGACGAAAAGCATGGGTACGCCCAAGCGGACGGTGCGCTCCCACGCGGTTTTTGAAGCTCCGTATTTCTCGACGACCAGACAAAAGAAAAAGCCCGCAATAATGAAAAAAGCGTGCATCCGGAATGCGTGCAGGAAGTCTGACAGATGGTCGAACAGGCGATGATCGCGCTCATGATTTACCAGCCATGCGCCATCGACCTGAAAAATTGCAGCAACGTGGTAGACGATACCCAACAGCATGAATATCGCCCGCGCCATGTCCAGTCCATGGTAACGCCCGACGTGAGGAGGAAGTGCCGTCATGCCGTCAAAACAGGGTCATTTGCAGCATTAAAGAACGTACAGGCGCATAGCTGGTTCTATGGATATCGCTGGGCCCCAATAATTTGAGGGCCGCCAGGTGACTGGGGGTGGGATAGCCCTTGTGCTGAGCGAAACCGTAGCCGGGATAATGCAATTCGAGCGCTTCCATTTCCCGGTCCCGCGTAACCTTGGCGATGATTGATGCAGCGCTGATGGCAGCCACCGAGCCGTCACCCTGCACCACCGCTTCACTGGAATACTTCCAGCGCGGCAGCTTGTCACCGTCGACCAGTACGTGCTCTGGCTGGATGGCCAAACCTTCCACGGCGCGCCGCATCGCCAAAAGGCTTGCCTGAAGGATATTCAATTCATCAATTTCCGCGACGCTGGCGCGTGCGACACACCAGCACTTCGCGTTCAGGATAATTTGATCGTAGAGCGCCTCACGCTTTCTGGCGGTAAGCTTTTTTGAATCGTCCAGATCGGGAATCGGCTTCTCCGGATCCAGAATCACGGCCGCCGTCACGACATCCCCGGCAAGCGGCCCTCGCCCCACTTCGTCAACCCCCGCTACGAGCATATACATGTTTAATCAGCCACCAGAGCTTTTATGGCCAGCGCTGCCTGCGCGCTCGCGTCGCGACGCAACTGCTGGTGGATGGTAAGAAACCGCGCCTGCAACTGCCGCACACGCTCCTCATCATTTAGAAGTGCCAGGACCGCCAGGCCCAAGGCTTCCGGTGTGGCTGCGTCCTGTATGAATTCCCCGACCAGTAATTCCTGGGCCAGCAGGTTGGGCAGACCGATATACCGGACTTTCACCAGCCGGCGTAAAATCGAGTACGACACGGGCGCCATTTTGTAGGCGATCACCATGGGCCGTTTTAGCAGCATGGCTTCCAGGCTGGTAGTGCCGGAAGCCATCAGCACCGCGTCGCTTGCTGCCATGACTGATTGCGACTGACCTCGCACCAGCCGCACCGACAAATCAGAGCCATGCTCGTTTAGCAATTCCTGCAACTGTTCATGCCGGCGTTCGTTCGCCGATGGCACTACGAAACAAAGATCCTGCCTCGATTTCAGCATTTCTCTGGCGGCTTCCAAAAAAATCCGTCCCAGTCGGCCGACCTCAGAAGCCCGGCTACCCGGCAACATTGCCACCAGCTTCCGCCCGGCAATCCAGTCGTCAATTCCCAGAGCCTTTTGCGCAAATCCACGGTCGGTTTCGAGGGGAAATTCATCTGCGAGCGGATGCCCCACGAACTGGACCGGCACCTTCCAACGCCTGTAAAAATCGCTTTCGAAAGGAAACAGGGTGAGCATCAAGTCCACCGCTTTGGCAATCGTCTTGATCCTTCCTTGCCGCCATGCCCATACCGACGGACTGACGTAGTGTACGGTTTTGACGCCGTGGCGACGCAGATGCAGTTCCAGATTCAGATTGAAATCGGGAGAATCAATTCCGATAAACACCGCCGGGGGACTTTGTGAAAAATGATTTTTCAGATGCCGCCGAATGCGCAGGAGTTCTGGCAGGCGACGCAGTGGCTCCACCAATCCCATGACCGCGAGGCGATCCAGCGGGAAAAAAGAATGGAACCCCAGTGCAATCATCCGCGGTCCGCCGATTCCCTCGAATTGCGCGTCGGGAAATTCCAGCCTCAGTGCACGCATCAAACTGGCCCCGAGAATATCGCCTGATTCTTCACCTGCTACTATGCCAATGCGTGTCATCGTCAGGGAACTACCGGACAATACCGCGCGTCGATACCGAAACCGACTGCAGCAGCAGCTGTACGTGCGGATTTGAAGCGGCGTCGGACTGCAGTGACTGGACCGCCTGCTCGAGGGTCAGGCCACGCCGGTAGATCACCTTGTACGCGTGCGTGAGCAAACTGATGTCGTCTTTTGTGAATCCGCGTCTGCGCAACCCTTCCACATTGATGCTGCGCGCTTCGGCGGGCGCGCCTGTGACCATCACGAAGGCGGGAATATCCTTACCGACCGCACTGCCCATACCCGTAAAACTGTGGGCGCCAATATGGCAAAACTGATGAACCAGTGTGTAGCCGCTGAGAATCGCCCAGTCCCCTACCACCACATGACCAGCCAGGGCCGTGTTGTTTACCAGAATGCAATGATCGCCAATGACACTGTCGTGACCAATATGCACATACGCCATGATCAGATTATGGTCACCGATAAAAGTGTCCCCACGATCCTGCACTGTGCCACGGTGGATGGTGACCCCTTCACGAATGACATTGTTGTTGCCAATGGTCAGCGTCGTGGGCTCACCCTTGTATTTCAGATCCGGCGTGGCTTCGCCGATCGTGGCGAACTGATAAATGTGATTGTTGGAGCCGATTCGACACGGTCCCTTGATAACGACGTGGGATTCGATCCGGCAACCACTTCCAATACTGACGTCGGGGCCAACGACGGTAAAAGGCCCTATCGAAACATCGCTTTCCACTAACGCGGATGGATGGATGATGGCATGTGGATCGATGAGAGACATGGCCATGGGCGGTTTACCGTTTATATATCAGCGGATATTTATTTCAGCGGACGTTGTCTCAGCGGACGTTGTCTCAACCGACGTTGCGATCGGCACACATAATGGTTGCGCTGCTGCAGAGATTTCCGTCTACCCTGGCCACACATTCGAACTTCCAGATGCCCCGCTTTTCCGATAACTTTTTCGCTTCGATGTAAAGCTGGTCGCCCGGCACCACCGGCCGCTTGAAACGTACATTGTCGATGCCCGCGTAAAGATAGATAGATCCGTGATCGGGCGTCTTATTCATGGTTTTGAAGCCAAGCACACCACAAGTCTGCGCCATCGTTTCCAGAATCAGCACCCCCGGATACACCGGATAATTGGGAAAGTGTCCCTCGAATACGCCTTCATTGATGGTGATATTTTTATATGCAACGATTGACTCACCCAGCGTTAGCTCCACGACGCGATCAATCAGCAGGAATGGGTAGCGGTGAGGTAAGTATTTGCGGATTTCGTTAACATCCATCATAAGGCGAGCCCCAATACATTCATTATCAGACAAACCGTTCAGATTACTTTCCGGTTTGTTCCAGTTTTTTTATTCGTTCAACCCATTCGTCCAGTTGCGCAAACCGCACCGCATTTTTACGCCATTTCTTTACTTCCTGCATGGGAGTGCAAGATGCGTAACTTCCAGATTCCGTGATTGATTTGGTGACAATGGTTGCACCGTGCAAATGTACATTGTCAGCAATTTGCAAATGCCCGTTGATTCCCGAAAAGCCGCCTATTGTACAGTTTTTGCCGATGGTAGAACTACCGGCAATTCCTACGCATCCTGCAATGGCGGTGCGCTCGCCCACGTGAACATTGTGGGCGATGTGGACGTGATTATCGATGATGACGCCGCCTTCAATGACCGTATCGTCCAGAGCGCCACGATCAATCGCGGTGCCTGCACCAATCTCGACATCGTTTCCGATTGACACCCCACCCAGCTGGTGGATCTTGAGCCAACCTTGAGCCGCCGGGGCGAACCCGAACCCGTCCGCGCCAATCACGCTACCGGAATGGATTGTGACTCGATCCCCGAGGGTCACGCCGTGATAAATCGCTACGTTGGCATAGATGACGCACTGATCGCCGATCCGGCTGTTTGCACCGATGAATACTCCGGCCTGCAATTCCGAGTTGTCCCCGATGTGCACGCCGGCTTCCAGCACACAGTTCGGACCGATTGCGGCGGTTTTCGCAATGATGCAACTCGGGTCGACTGTGGCCGTTGGGTGGATGCCTTCGAGTGCCGGCTGACGGGCCACAAACAACTGACTCAGCCGGGCGTAGGCCAGATAGGGATCGTCGTGATGCAGCACCCCCAGATGCGGCGGCGCTTGTATATCCGGCTTCAGAACAACGATGGCCGCCCGGGTGGACAGCAAAAGTTTTTCAAACTGCTTTTTTGACAGAAAGGCCAGATCGTTTTCAGTCGCATTCTGCAAGCTTGCGATGCCGCTAACGCACACGTCCGCATCGCCTTCAAATCCGACGCCCAGATACTCAGCCAACTGCTGAAGCGAATATTGTTGTCCCATAAATGCCACAACTTGCTCGGCAGGTTGCCAATCGATGAAGCGCACCATCCAGCGAGTCAACGCTGTAGCAACAGAAGCGGCATATTGCCGATGCTCTCAGGGGCGGTGTCGTCCTTCAACAACCCGATTCATGATTTCACCGCCGGGCAAACTCCCGTGGCGATCGTTTATCAAGTATTACTTTTTGGGTTTTTCTTTTTGTTGTGTCTTCGCAGCGGCGTTCATTTTATTCAGCTTTTCAACAACCATTGGCGTGACATCCGCTGTTGGCATCTTGTGAATCACTGATTTGCTGTCGAGAATCAGCTCGATGCCTTCATTTTTCATGACTTCTTCCAGAGCCACACCAATCGCAGGCTCCATCGCGCCCAGCATCTGGATAAATACTGATTCCCGCGCACGGTTCAGTGTTAAAAGTGTAGCCTGCCGCTCCTTGGCTACTTCCGTCATTTTCTGTTGATGGGACTTTTTCTTTTCTTCTCCCCAGGTCAGGCCTTTGCCTTTGAGTTCCTCTTCCATACCTTTGTAATCCGCTTCCAGATTTTCCAGCTTGTCGGTCAAGGATGTGTATTCGGATTTTTTCTCCAGCTCGGCCATGCCACTTTTGCCGGCTTCGGTCATCAGCACAACATTCTGGAGATCGAGGACGGCCACTTTGGTGGCGCCGGCCGCGAACGCCACCGGCGCGGCGAAAATTAACGTCACTACAGCGACCAGTTTGCGAAAATTCATATGAACTCCTGAAATTGATATTGTTTGCGTTTACCGCCGTTAAGGCACAAGGGGATACCCTGCCTCACTCGTCGTTCCATTAACCATGGTCAGAATGACTGGCCCAGCGAGAACTGGAAATATTCGCGATCATCTCCCGGTTTGTACTCCAGCGGTTTGGCCCAGCTGAAAACCAGAGGCCCCATGGCAGACAGCCAGTTCAGGCTGATACCGGCCGACGCCCGGAATTCTTTTAAATCGAAAGTGGAACAGCTTTCCTGGTACTGGCCACAGTCGGTATCGAAGACGTTGCCCGCATCGACAAACAAAGACAACTGCATCGAGCGCTGATCTTCAATAAAGGGTATGGGAAAAAGCAATTCCACGCCCGTCTCCACCAACATGTTGCCGCCAATATTCCGGTAGCGGTAATCGATCGACTGATAACCCCGTCTCAGCTCACCCGGCACACAAATCGGCCGGCTCAAACCATCTTCGATGGCCTCATCACACATAACGTAACCCGAACCTGTACTGGCGTAACTGTCATAGATACCATCGCCATTGCCATCAACCGGAGTGAAGTTCACCGGTGTAAGCTGATACTCGGCTGGGGCCGATGCCTTGGGTCCCAGAGAGCTGCGTTCAAATCCACGAACCGAACCGAATCCGCCACCGAAGTAGTTCTTGAAAAATGGCAAACGGTCCATCTCGCCATAGCCATCCCCGTAGCCGATAGAGGTGCGGAATTTCAACGCATATTCATCGGCAATAGGCACGAACACCTGGCCGTCATACTGCACGGTGAAATATTCGAGATCGCTGCCCGGCACCGTCACCTCAAATTGCACTGACTGACGGCTGCCGCGCGTGGCAAACATGCCCCGGTTGAGCGTGCTCCTTAACCAGCCAAACCGGAAATTGAATGTGTCGAACTCGTCCCCGTATTTGTCGATGAAGCCCAGTTCCGTGGTGCTGAGCATATCTTGAGTAACCATGCCTGAACTCAGACTGAAGTCTTCCAAAACGCCTTCATCGTAGTTCCAGAACGATCTCGGATCACTGTTGTAGGCATCCCAGGTGTCTGCATCGACATACCACTGCGTACGCCGATCAAGCGATAAATCGGTATCGAAAGGGGTCCGCCGGATTTCCTGCACGGTATAGCGCCCGGTCTCCACTTCGAGGTGGCTGTATCCCACGCCGAAATTGAGCCGCTGGATTTCGGAGATCGGGTAGCCAAAATTGAGATTCAGTCCATAACTGTCGGTGGTGTAGGTCGACACGCGGATCTTGCTGTAGTCGCGCGCATTATAAAACAGGGAAATACCGCGACTGACACCGTCCGGCGTGAAGTAAGGATCGGTGTAAGAAAAATTGTAGAGCGTCTGGTAATCGCTGTGCTGCACCGATACGCCAACCTGTTTGCCGGTACCTAACCAGTTATTCTGTTGCAGCGATGCACCCAGCAGCACACCGGTGGTCTGTCCGTAACCAATGCTCGCATTGAATGCGCCGGATGGCTGCTCTTCAACCGAATATTCCACATCCACCAGATCGCTGGTGCCGGGAACGTCTTTCGTATTCACATCCACCTGCTTGAAAAAGCCCAGGCGTTCCAGTCGCACCTTTCCCTGATCAATTTTGCCGTTTGACGCGGGGGAAGCTTCCATTTGGCGCATCTCGCGACGCAGCACTTCATCCTGGGTCCGGGTATTGCCCTTGAATTCGATTCGACGGACATAGACCCGATCGCCGGGGTTGACCATAAAGGTCACATCAACTTTTCCGGTTTCAGGATCCGGCTCGGGAATGCCTTCAACCTCAGCATTGGTATAGCCGGCATTACCCATAAGCGCCGTGATGTACTCCGACGTTTCAGTCATCAGATACTGGGAGAAAGTTTTGCCTTCTTTCAGCAACACCAGCTGCCGGATACCGGCTTCATCGACAATCAGATCACCGGCCAGATTGATCTTGTTGACGGTATAGATTTCACCTTCTTTTATATTCAGCGTGATGAAGACCGATCGCTGATCAGGGCTCAAGGATACCTGGCTGGAGGTTACCTCGAAATCGAGGTAACCTCGATCCAGATAATAGGACTCAAGTTTCTCGATGTCCCCTTTCAGTTTTTCCCGGGCATACCGGTCGTTACTGGTGAGCCAGGACCACCAGCCGCTGGAGCTCAATTCGAATTGTTCCAGCAGTTCCTCGTCGCTAAAAACGGTATTGCCGACGATGTTTATATGTCTGATTGATGCGACCTTGCCCTCATCTACAACTACCTCAACCTTGACCTGGTTGTTGGGAAGTTCGGAAATTTTTGCCTCCACCTCCGCCGCGTACCGGCCCTGGGCGACGTATTGACGCTCAAGTTCGTTGACAATATTGTCCAGAGTGCTGCGTTGAAATATCTGGCCTTCGGCAAGATCGTTTTTTGACATGGCCTCTTCAAGCATTTCCGTCTTGATGGCCTTGTTGCCGTCAATGGTGATTTCACTAATAGTGGGACGCTCTTTCAGCCTCACGACCAGCACGTCACCATCTTGCAGCAATTCCACATCATCAAAAAATCCGGTGGCGAACAATTCCCGGATTGCCGCCCGCAGGGCCGCAGGATCCGCGACGTCACCCGCCTGCAGTGGCAGCGCGGCAAATACCGGACTGGCCGATACGCGCTGCAACCCCTCCACCCGGATGTCCGATATCCGGAAATTCTGGGCGTAGGCCGGGCCGGCAAGACTCGTAATGAGACTCAGCGATATGAGCAATCTTCTCGTTTTTATAAACTGTTTCACAAGGTAATTTGTCGTTATCAAAAGGATTGGAGATGACGAGGTTACGCGCGCTTCCCCGGATCAATCACTAATACAAGCGCAAAATATCGTTGTAAAAAGCGATTACCATGATCCCGGCCAGCAAGGCCAGACCAGCGCTGTAACCCATGACTTGAATTCGTTCGGAAACCGGACTGCCTTTAACTGCTTCCAACAGGCAGTACAGGATGTGCCCGCCATCCAGCACAGGTATTGGCAGGAGATTAAGAACCCCAAGATATACGCTTAATATCGCCAGAAACTCAATGAAGTAGGGGATGCCAGCGCGCGCGTGATCGCCGGCCACTTTAGCAATGCCGATGGGGCCGCTCAAGTTCGTCGGCGAAATCTCGCCAACTATGAGCTTTTTCATCGACATCAGCACAAATCCAGAGGTCTGCCAGGTTTTGCGTGCACCCTCTGCCAATGATCCCAGCACACCGAAACTCTGGCGGACAATCATGTCCTCCGGCCAGGCACCTTCAGAAACCTGAACGCCTACCTGCCCTTTCATCAGCCCGGTTTGCTCATCGGCGACCGCCGCCGGCGTCACTACCGTACGCACTGGCTCTCCGGCCCGCAGTACCGTCAGCTCGATCGCCTGACCGGGACGCTCCCTGACGTATTCAATCCATTTAACCAGTGAAGTAATCCGCGAGCCGTCCACGGTCTCCAGCCGGTCGCCCTTTTGCAGTCCCGCAGTTTCTGCAGGGCTGCCCGGAATAACCTCCGCCACTGTTGCGCCTGGTCGAAAAAAGGCGATTCCCAAGCCGGTGTCCGGTTCTGGGTCGGTGACGCCTTTGAGCCATTGATCCAGCACTACCTGACGGTTTTCCACCCGGTCCGCTTCAAGGCTGCGCACCTGCATCGTTAAGGTACCCGTTTCACCCAGACGCGATAAAAGCTGCTCGTAAACATCCTGCCTGGTCGGAGTCGGCCTGCCATCCACGGCAACGATCTGCTGGCCCGGCTGCAATCCCGCGACCGCGGCGGGTGACCCCGCGGTCACCTCATCAATGACCGGGGTAATGCCGACATCGCCCTTGATGGCAACAATGCCCCAGAAAATCAGTATCGCCAATGCAAAATTGGCAATGGGTCCGGCGGCGAGGATCGAGATCCGTTGCGCCACCGATTTGCTGTTGTAACTCAGATGCTTCTGATCGGCCGGCACCTCACCTTCGCGCTCATCGAGCATCTTCACGTAGCCACCCAGGGGAATCGGGGCCAGACCGAACTCGGTTCCATGCCTGTCGCGCACCGACCATATCGGTTTGCCCATGCCGACACAGAAACGCAGCACCTTGACGCCGCAGCGCCGGGCCACGTAAAAATGTCCAAATTCATGGACACTGACCAGGATAAACAGGGCCACACAGAAACCGATCAGTGTTTGCAGAAACTCCATCAATACCCCTTAAACCTGCCCTGATTGAGTGGCCGTATGGCTCCGGCAAAGCTCGCGGATACGCGCTTCCGCCAATGCACGGGCGGCCCGGTCCGCATGTATGACCGCTTCGAGGTCATCTGGTTCGCCGTTACGCCAACTTTGCATGACGAAATCCACCGTCGTTGGAATATCAGTGAAACGGATGTGTCCATTCAGAAAATGCGCCACGGCTACTTCGTTGGCCGCATTCAGCGCGGCAGGCGCAGTTCCGCCCGTCTGCATGGCGTCAACGGCCAATTGCAGGCAAGGGAACTGCATCATGTCCGGCTCGGCAAACTCCAGGGTACCCAGGGACCAGAAATCGAGACTCTGGACAGGGCTGGCCAGTCGTTGCGGCCAGCCGAGGCAGTGCGCTATGGGTGTACGCATGTCCGGCTGCCCCATCTGGGCGATTACCGAACCGTCCACATATTCGACCATGGAGTGCACGATACTTTGTGGATGGATGACCACCTTGATGTGCGACGCTGAACAGTTGAACAACCAGCAGGCTTCAATAAATTCAAGCCCCTTGTTCATCATGGTCGCCGAGTCCACCGAGATCTTGTGGCCCATGGACCAGTTCGGATGTGCACACGCCTGCTGCGGCGTCACAGCCGAAAGGTCTCCCGCCGGGGTATTGCGAAAGGGCCCTCCTGAACCAGTCAGGAGCAAGCGCCGGACTCCGGCGGTCTCCAGAGATTCAAAATCCGGCGGCAAGCACTGGAAGATGGCGTTGTGCTCACTGTCTACCGGGAGGATCTTTGCACCCGATACGCGGGCTGCGCCGATCATCAATGCGCCCGACATGACTAAAGATTCCTTGTTGGCAAGCAGCAGTTTCTTGCCGGCTTTGACCGCCGAGAGAGTCGGCATGAGACCGGCGGCGCCCACGATCGCCGCGACAACCATATTGACCTCGGAAGCCGCTGCCACCTGTCCGAGTGCCTCTTCTCCGGAGAGCACTTCCGTCCGGCTTCCGGCAATCTTCTGGCGTAGCACCTGCGCTGCCTGAGGGTCCCGCATAACCGCGTACTGAGGCGAAAACTGCGCGATCTGTCGCGCCATCAGCTCGACGTGATTATGGGCAGTCAGCGCGAACACCGAAAACCGGTCCGGGTGTCGGGACACCACATCGAGGGTACTGAGCCCGATGGATCCGGTAGATCCCAGCAAGGTCAAATACTGCATCAGGGCTCCACCATCAGCCATCCGCTGGAAAGCAAAGCCAGAGTGAAAACCGGCACCGCCGCTGACAGACCGTCCACCCGATCGAGCATACCGCCATGACCCGGTAGAATGTGACCTGAATCCTTGATGCCGCGGTACCGTTTCAACATGCTTTCAAGCAGATCACCCACGACAGAAATCAAAGCAGTAGGAATTGCGATCAGTGCGGGCCTGAGCCAATGATGTGCTGTACCGGTCAGTGAGAGAAACAGGCCAAAGGTTACCGTTGCCGCGATAACGCCCCCCACCACGCCTTCCCAGGATTTGCCCGGGCTGACCGCCGGGGCAAGCTTGTGCCTACCAAAGGTTCGGCCACTGAAATAGGCGCCGATGTCTGCCGCGGCGACGATCAGCACCACCGAAAGCACCCACAGGGCGCCATCCGGCAACCCCTTGAGCGCATGTACTGCAAACCACAGCGGCAAGAACACCATCAGTCCCATGGCGCCCCGTATCAGCGGAGCGCGCCACAATACCGCACTGGAGGGATAGCCCTGCACCCAGAGAAGCGCCACGGCCCACCAGCCGGCGCTCAATATCAGCAGCCCTATCAGGGAAATCCACTGCAGCTTGAGCGCCCACCAGCAAAGCGCCGTCAGGACAACCACCACGATCAGGTAAACGATGCGCTGCCAGGTTTCAGAGTATCCGCAAAGGTTTGCCCATTCCCAGGCAGCCACCAGCCCTGTCAATGCAATGAACAGGGCAAAAATGACAGGGGGGGCAAGGAAGAGAATCCCCAGAAAGACAAGCGCCAGAAGACTGGCCGTGATAATTCGCTGTTTAAGCACCGTCGAGATCCTTACTCAGCCCCAGGCCTGAAATGATCTGTTCGCTGGTATGTCCGAAACGTCTCTGGCGATTGTAGAAATCGGCCACCGCCTCACGCAGTGCCACGGCATCAAATTCCGGCCACAACAAGGGACTGAAATAAAGCTCTGCGTAGGCGCACTGCCACAACAGGAAATTGCTGATACGCAGTTCGCCGCCCGTACGGATCAACAGATCCAGTGGCGGCAGCTCTGCAGTCGACAGATATTGCTGCAGTGCCTGTTCATTGACTGCGTCAGGCGCGAGCCTGCCTTCCGCCACGTCTCGAAGCACTCGGCGGGCAGCCTCGGCAATGTCCCACTGACCGCCGTAATCGGCGGCAATCACCAGAGTACTGTCACCCCGACTCGCAATACTTTCCGCTTCTTCTATCGCCGACTTGAGCTTGGGACCGAAGCGGGCCCGGTTGCCGATCACCCGCAGACGGACATGCTCTTCGGCCAGCTCTCGTGCTTCCTTTTTAAGATAGTTGTAGAACAATCCCATCAGGGCTTCCACTTCCCGGGGAGGGCGCCTCCAGTTCTCGCTGCTGAAAGCAAACAGTGTCAACACTTCCACCCCGCTTTCCCGGCAGGCTCTGAGCACGTCGCGAATGCGCTCCACTCCGGCCCGATGACCAGAAATACCGTTTTTCCCTTCGCGTTTGGCCCACCGGTTGTTGCCATCCATAATGATGGCAACGTGGCGTAAGGTGTCTGAAGTCACTCCAATCCCCTGTACTGCCCTAGATTTCCATCAGGTCTTTTTCTTTCGCCGTCAGTGCCACATCGACTTCTGCGATGTATTTGTCGGTGAGTTTCTGGATCTCGTCCTGAGCTCTTCGCTCTTCGTCTTCGCTGATGCTCTTGTCTTTAACGAGGTCTTTAAGAGTACCATTGGCGTCGCGTCGGACATTGCGGATGGAAACCCGTGCATGTTCCGCTTCGCTGCGCGCCTGCTTGATATATCCTTTCCGCGTTTCTTCGGTCAGAGCCGGCATGGGGACCCGCATCAGCTCGCCAGTGGTCACCGGGTTGAGCCCGAGATCCGATCTCATGATCGCCTTTTCAATTTCCGGAACCATCTGTCTTTCCCAGGGGCTTACTGACAGCGTTCGCGCATCCAGAACACTGACGTTCGCAACCTGTGACAACGGAACATCAGAGCCGTAGTAGGAGACCATGACGCTGTCCAGGATGCTCGGATGCGCCCGCCCGGTTCTGATCTTGTTGAAATTTATGGATAACGCCTCAACACTTTTTTTCATGCGCCCCTGGGCGTCTTGCTTGATATCGCTAATCATTTTTCGTCCTCGATCAATGTACCCTCATCTCCACCCACGACGATGTTCAACAATGCACCCTGCTTGTCCATCTTGAAAACCCGCACAGGCATACTGTGCTCCTGACACAGACAGATCGCGGTCAGATCCATCACGCCAAGTTTTTCGGCGAGAACCTGGTCGTAACTCAGGCGATAGTAACGCGTCGCAGTGGAATCTTTCATCGGATCTGCACTGTATACCCCGTCGACTTTGGTCGCCTTGAGTACCAGCTCGGCATTTACTTCAATACCGCGCAGACAGGCGGCCGAATCAGTGGTGAAAAACGGATTGCCCGTACCGGCGGCAAATATCACCACCTCACCCTGTTCGAGCAGTCGTATTGCCCGCCGTCGGTCATAATGTTCCACGATTCCGCTCATGGGAATCGCAGACATGACGGTGGAAGAAATATTGGAGCGCTCCAGCGCATCACGCATTGCCAGAGCATTCATGACGGTCGCCAGCATGCCCATGTGGTCGCCGGTTACCCGATCCAGCCCCGCCCGGTGCAAAGACGCGCCCCGAAAGAGGTTGCCGCCACCGATTACCAGACCGACCTGCACACCGATGCCAACCAGCTGTCCGATCTCCAGCGCCATTTTGTCCAGCACTTTCGGGTCTATCCCGAAGCCTTCATCGCCCATCAGCTGTTCGCCGCTGAGTTTCAATAGAATCCGCTTATATTTTCGATCGCGAGGCGTCGGCATAACTATCTTCTCCAGACCTAAATTTGGGCCGAAGTGTACCCTTAAATTTTCGTCATTGACACTCAAAACCGGGTCTGGACTTCTGCGTAATTGCAACTTACCAGTAAACCGGGAAGACGATGGTGGCCACAAGTAACAAAAAGGCGAGAAAAGCCATTACGCCTCCCTCGCCTTTGCGGATGCTGTGTCAGGCTAGCCTTTGGACGCTTGTACCTGCGCGGCCACCTCGGCAGCAAAATCCGATTCTTCTTTCTGAATGCCTTCGCCAACCTCATAACGGACGAAGCGAACGACCGATGCTCCGGCCTGCTTGACCAGCGCACCCACGGTAATGTCAGGATTCTTCACAAAAGACTGCTCCAGCAGACTGCCTTCCTTAAGGAACTTGCTGATGCGACCCATAACCATTTTTTCAACGATCTCGGCAGGCTTGCCTGCCATATCCGGCTGGGCTTTAATGATATCTTTTTCCTTTTCCACGATGTCGGCCGGCACGTCTTCCGGTCTCACCACTTGTGGATTTACCGCGGCGATGTGCATGGCAACATCCCGGGCAAGATCGGCGGTGCCACCCTTGAGTTCGACCAGCACTGCAATCCGGTTATTGGAATGCACATAGGAACCAACCACGCCATCTGCCGCTTCAATGATCTGCAGACGTCGCACGCCGATATTTTCGCCGATTTTTTGAACCAGAGCTTCTCGGGCGGCTTCGAGATCGCCCGACATCAACTGTGCAATGTCCGTCTGGCGGGATGTGAATGCCTTGTCGGCCACTTTTGCGACAAAACCCAGGAAGTTGTCGTCACGCGCGACGAAATCGGTCTCGCTGTTGACTTCGAGCACCATGCCAACGCTGGCATCGTCTGCCAGTCTTGTCAGAACCACGCCCTCGGCGGCGGTTCGACTGGCCTTTTTCGCAGCTTTCAAGCCGCTAGCCTTACGCAGATTCTCGATTGCCAGCTCGATGTCGCCATCGGAATCCACCAATGCTTTTTTGCACTCCATCATGCCGAGCCCTGTGCGCTCGCGCAGTTCTTTAACCATTGACGCAGAAATTGCCATAAATTGTGTCCTCAAAAAAACAAAGAGGGGTTATCCCCCTCTTTTTGACTTTATGAAATGGCGTGACGACCCTTGAGGTCGCCAACCTGATAGCGCTAGTTGCCGCTGCCGGTCTTCTCGTCGACTTCAACGAACTCATCCTTATTAGGTACCGCATTCGACTTGGCTGCGCCTTCCATACACGCGTCCGCCATTGCGGTCACATAAAGCTTGATTGCGCGGATTGCATCGTCGTTACCGGGGATGACGTAGTCGACTCCAGCAGGATCACTGTTGGTATCCACTACCGCAATAACCGGAATACCCAGCTTGTTGGCTTCCTGAACCGCAATGCGCTCATGTTCGACGTCGATGACAAACAGCGCATCGGGCAGGCCACCCATATCTTTGATGCCACCGATCGACAGTTCCAGCTTTTCCATCAAGCGGGTACGCATCAGCGCTTCCTTCTTGGTGAGCTTGTCGAAAGTGCCGTCTTTACTTTGCGTTTCGAGTTCGCGGAAGCGGCGGATTGAAGCGCGAATAGTTTTGTAGTTGGTCAGCATTCCGCCCAACCAGCGATGACTGACGAACGGCATGCCCGCACGGGCTGCCTGCTCGGCAACAGTTTTCTGAGCGGCGCGCTTGGTTCCGACAAACAGAACCTTTTTCTTCTGAGCGGCCATCTGCTTGACCAGATCGAGGGCGCTATTGAACGCCGGCACCGTGTGCTCGAGATTGACAATGTGGATCTTGTTGCGGGCACCAAAGATGTATTGACGCATCTTGGGGTTCCAGTAACGGCTCTGGTGGCCGAAATGGACGCCGGCCTGCAGCATTTCACGCATACTTACAACGGGCATAGGGATTTCCTGTTCCGATTGGGTTGAGCCTCCACACATCCCACCGCCCAACTCGCCGGGCGAGCACCCAGGTCGGTGTGTCGATGTGTGTGCGACAGTTTAAGGTGGTTCAATGATTCACCTGCCGGTGGGCAGGGCGCGCTTTATACCACAAAATGCCAATGACTGAAAGCGCCACAACCCGATGGCCCGCAGCGCTCCCGCCAGTGCAGATGTTTATGCCCGGGCGTTAAGGTAGAATGCGCGAACCAGGGGACCTCTTGACGAGTCCGGTTAGCGTCCGCGCGCGATAACCCGGGCTGATGCCTCGACCGCTGCCGGCAGGGTGCTTTACGCAGTGAATAGTTTCGCCCTCCAAGGAATCGTCTTTTGTCCTTTGAGGAAAGGCAACCGATGTTGCCGTTAAGAGGTTCCGAATGTTTCAGCCAAATTAACCGAGCCGTAATAGGTGAGCATGTCTGTAATACTGAAAACACCTGAAGAAATCGAAAAGATGCGGGTTGCAGGTCGCAAGGCCGCAGAAGTGCTGGAGTTTATCGGCGACCACGTTGTGGCCGGTGTCTCTACTGCCGAACTGGACCGACTCTGTCACGACTACATCACCGAAGTCCAGAAAGCCATCCCGGCTCCTTTGAACTACAAAGGTTTTCCGAAGTCCATCTGTACATCGGTAAACCACGTGGTCTGTCATGGAATTCCGTCCGAGAAGAAAATCCTGAAAAACGGCGACATCGTCAATATTGACGTTACAGTGATAGTTGACGGATATCACGGCGACACCAGCAAGATGTTCTTCGTCGGCCCGCCCGTCTCCCACGCCGAGCGGCTGGTACGCGTGACCCAGGAATGCCTGTACAAGGGTATCGAACTGGTCCGGCCGGGCACCCGGCTCGGAGACATTGGCCATGTGATCCAGGAGCACGCGGAGCGCCATTACTATTCAGTGGTCCGGGATTACTGCGGCCACGGGATTGGCAAGATTTTCCACGAAGAGCCGCAAGTGCTGCATTTCGGCAAACCCGGCACAGGGATGCAGCTGATCGAGGGCATGACCTTTACCATCGAACCCATGATCAATGCCGGCAAAGCCGCCACCAAACTGAAAGGCGACGGCTGGACTGTGGAAACCCGTGACGGGCGACTCTCTGCCCAGTGGGAACATACCCTGGCTGTCACTGCAACCGGCGTCGAAGTACTGACCGCCCGCAAGGAAGAACCCTTCTGATGCGCGACCCCGCCCCGAGCTATCCGGAATTCCCATTTCAGCCGATCTTTTTCAAACAGCAGAAGTTTCGGGACGACCTTGCCAGAAGGCCTGGCATCGGCGTATTCAAGGACGCAATCGCAGGGGTAAGCACCCATTTCAACCAGCAGTTTTTCGAGGGAGAGGATGTACGCTTCCTCGTCTCGGAACGCTCTACTTTTATCGACCTGATCCTTCACTACGCCTGGCACCAGTTTGTATGGGGCAATGACGTTTGCCTGCTGGCCGTCGGCGGTTATGGGCGACAGGAGCTACACCCCCATTCGGACATTGACATACTTATCCTGTTTGAAGATGGCGCCGCCCAGGCCAGCCTCGAGAATGTCCAGCAATTCATCATGTTTCTTTGGGATATCGGGCTGGAAGTTGGCAGCAGCGTGCGCACTCTCTCGGAGTGCATTGACATTGCCCGCACGGACATCACCGTCGTAACCAACCTCATGGAAGCGCGCCGCCTTGCGGGCAACGACCGCCTGCGCGACCAGTTGCAGATCATGACCGATCCGGAGCACATGTGGTCGATCAGCGATTTCTACAAGGCAAAGGCGGAAGAGCAGCACGAACGCCACAAAAAGTTCAACTACACCGAATACGACCTCGAACCCAACATAAAAAACTCCCCTGGCGGCCTCCGGGATATCCAGACCGTCAACTGGATTGCCAAGCGTCTTTTCGGCGTGCAAACGCTGCGGCAACTGGAAGGTAAAAGTTTCTTCACTGAACTTGAGTTCGGCGTACTGCGACAGGGCGAGGCCTTTTTATGGCGGGTTCGCTACGGCCTGCATTTGCTTGCCAGGCGCGCTGATGAGCGCCTGCTGTTCAGCGCCCAGCGCGAACTGGCGCAGCAGTTCGGCTATCAGGACAGTGAAAAAGGTCTGGCAGTCGAGCAGTTCATGCACGAATATTACCGGACAGTGCATGACATCCGCCAAATTACCGAGGTATTGCTGCGGGTGCTCAACGAAAAGATCCACGGGCGCACCACCCGCTCATCCATCAAGAAAATCAATGAACACTTCCAGTTACGGGACGGTTTCATTGAAGTCACTCACCCGAAGGTTTTCGAAGACAATCCAGGCTGCCTGCTGGAGATATTTGTCCGCATCAGCGAAGATGGATCAATCCGCGGCGCCACCGCCGACACCATACGTCTGATCCGTGAAAACCGCACTCTGATAGACGACGCTTTCCGGGAAAATCCACGCAATCGCGCCATGTTCCTCAATTTGTTCCGCATGAAGCACGGGCTGGTCACACAGCTCAAGCGCATGCACCGCTACGGCATTCTCGGCCGTTACCTGCCCGAATTCGAATTGATTACCGGGCAGATGCAGCATGACCTGTTCCACCGCTACACGGTCGATGCGCATTCGCTGCTGGTCATGAAAAATGCCTGGCAGTTCAGCAAGGAATCGGCAAAGAAAGATTTTCCGCTCGCAGCGGAAATTGTGAGCCACCTGCGTCAACCGGAACTGCTGTACATTGCCGCGCTCTACCACGATATCGGCAAAGGCCGCGGCGGAGACCACTCGCAGCTGGGCGCCGTGGATGCGGAGAGATTCTGCATCAACCATGGACTCAGCGGCCGGGAGACGCGCCTGGTGAAATGGCTCGTTGAACGCCATCTGCTGATGTCCTATGTCTCGCAGAAAAAGGACATTTCCGATCCGGAAGTGGTGCTGGAATTTGCGCTGGAAGTCGGTGACCAGATGCATCTTGATTATCTGTATGCACTGACGGTCGCCGACATGTGCGGTACCAATCCGGACATCTGGAACAGTTGGCGCGCCAGCCTGATGCGACAGTTGTACAACGAGACAAAATCCGCATTGCGGCGGGGACTCGAAAATACCATCGACCAACAGGATATCGTGACCGAAACCCAGCAAAAGGCGCTGGCGATTCTCACTCCACGAGGTTTGCAGGACGCGGAAGTCAGAGAAATATGGCGCGATATGCCTTACGAATACTTTTTG
The DNA here is from genome assembly GCA_964641175.1 of uncultured Cellvibrionaceae bacterium. Classification (GTDB taxonomy): domain Bacteria; phylum Pseudomonadota; class Gammaproteobacteria; order Pseudomonadales; family Cellvibrionaceae; genus CAYNST01. Next base: position 898 of record CAZXLJ010000032.1, on the reverse strand, counting down.
CGGGAATACTCACTCGATATCGCGTGGCAGACCGAAGCGATCCACGACTACGACTCGAGCGAGCCGCTAATCCTGATCCGCGATATCAAGCACCCTCCCTGGGATGGTGCCACGCAAATATTTGTGCGCGCGAAGGATGCTGACAATGTTTTCGTCGCGGTGTCTCACTCCCTGGCTTATCAGGGACTGAACATTCAGGATGCACGGATCTACAACTCCCGAAGCGGTTACACCATCGATACGTTTTATGTACTTGACGCCAACTATCAGCCACTCGGCGACGATCCGGCACGCTTGCGGCAGATCCGCAAGCTGTTAACGGATGAGTTGAAACTGGCAAAAAACTACAAGGAAGTGGTATACCGGCGCACACCCCGACAACTCAAGCAGATGGCCATACCGACACGCACTCACTTGCATCACGATCCGCATTCGAATGTCACCGTGCTGGAAGTGATCAGTCCCGACAGACCCGGGCTGCTCGCAACCATCGGACGGATTTTCCTGGAGTTCGGTGTGCAATTGCAGAACGCGAAAATTTCGACATTGGGCGAGCGCGTGGAAGACATATTTTTCATCACGGATCGCAAAAAAAATCCCCTGGGCGATCCCGAGCTTTGCGCCGCCTTGCAGCGAACCATTTGCGAGCAGCTGGATTCCCAGGTCAGGCAATACTCTTAGGGCCTGTTAACACTAATTTGATCGCGCCTGTTATGGTTGAAACCCGAAGGACCGGGCCCATTTTTCTGCACGGCGGCGTTCGAGCTCGCTTATCTGGAATACCAAACAGCACTCGCTCGGCCTAGCCCACCGAAAAAATGACCTCCGGCAGGTGCAATCAAACTAGGGAACCTCTGATTAAGTCCGAATAGCGTCTGGCTTACAGCGCTTTGCTAGA
>CAZXLJ010000031.1:26489-30484 GCA_964641175.1 uncultured Cellvibrionaceae bacterium | reverse complement strand
CCGCAGCGCACCCGAGGGAGCAGAGGTTGATGGTGTGAGTGAACGGCGTCTATCTACTGTCATCCTGACTGCTTGATTTCAGGCAATTTGAGAAATTACCGGAGACTTGAATATGTACAAATGTGTTTTTTTGATGGTATTGAACCTCTTGTTGATGAGCTACTCAACTGCGGGCGTCGCGGCTGATATCGAGTCGCAACAGGTGAAGGAAAAGGAGACTTACCTCGTCATATATAGGCCAGGTCCGAAATGGTTGGACGGGAAGCCTTTGGGAGAACAGCCGCTCATGGAACATGGAAAGTACATGCTCAGCCTTTACATTAAGGGATCCATGATGCACGCCGGCCCCTTTCTCGACGACGCAGGCGGTGCTGTTATATTGGTCGTCGCCGATGAGTCCGAAGCGAAGCACCTTGTAACAGAAGATCCCGCGGTAAAAACCGGACTTTTCAAGTATGAAATGCATCCGTGGAAACTGCAGCCCTGGAGTGAATTTGCGAAGAAAGCCAGGAATTCCACTTCACCGACTGCTCCATAAGTAACTTCCGCTTAACCTCAATTAGTGTATGGCTTTCCGTACAAGACACACATCCCGGGTACTTGATCGAGGGTAGTCCTCCGGCTCCAGGCAGCGCGTTCAAGCAGCTTGACCGCCTCCCGCGCGAATACGCGCCGATGGGACGGCTTCAACAGTTTTTCAAGGACCTGCTTGCGCAGGTCGACTATAGCTGCTCCTCGGTATACTTCTTCAGGCGCCGGTTCCGTTATCGCGCGTTCGTTCATTCAGTCGAGCCACTAGTGATGACGTTCATGTCGCAGTATCTGGCTGCACATCGCGGAGTGTCTACGGCACCGGCACGCTCCCTTACCCCGGCCCTGCTGCTACCTCCACCTGACGCCGCCTCCAAATATTGCTATTCTGACCGCCCGTTCGCTCCCTCCGCCGAGATGTCCCATGAATATCCGCATCCCCCGCCAACCACCCAAAACCCGGAAGTCCCGCAAGCCGGAGACGCCTGAGGAGCGGTTTGAACGCGAGTGGGTTCGTGTACAGACGTTGCAGCAGGAGGTGCGTCGGCTCGAGGAGGAGCTGGACGCCTTGAGCACCCGGGTTATCGCAATCATTGCCGAGCCGGAACGGGCTGTGGCGGATGTGCTGTTTGAGCAAACCGAACGCCTGCTCAGCTTCTGCCCGAAAAAGTCCCTTACGCAGTGGCAGCGACAGATACTGGCCGAGTGGCTGGTCGAAAACATTCAGGCGCTGGGGCAGCAACTGTTCGTGGACCATCTGGACGTACGCGGCCTGGCGAACCGCACCTTGGCGGCTCTGGAAGCTTTTGCCTTTATGCCCTCGGCGCGGACCCACGGCAGCCGGACCGATGCCAGCGAGGATGACTTCGACCCGGATGCCGACTGCGAAATCCCGGACCACAATGACCAACTGGCAGCCGAAGAGCGGGCGTTCTTTGAGCGGCTGTATCAGGAGTTTGCCCAGGAGCGCGAGCATTCCGATGCGGAAGAGCGGAAAGGTCAGCGCTCGCTGGATCAACTTATCAAAGGGTCATCGATCAACAAATTGTTCCGCCGCATCGCAGGGGTGCTGCATCCGGACCGAGAACAGGATATCGCTTTGCAAAAAATCAGGCATCAGCAGATGAGTGAGCTGGTCGAAGCGCGTGACCGGGGCGATGTTCTGAAAATATTTGCGTTGTACGCGGAGCACGTCGGGGAATCCCCCTTGTCGTTGATCGACAGCGATCTCGATAAAGTCACGCAGTTACTGCGCGAGCAGGCCCGGCGACTGCAGGCAGAGAAGCAGGACGTTTTATATGGCGATCCGCTTAAAGCGGATATTTATCGCGAGTTTTATTCGAAATCCGATCAGGGCATAGAACGCAAGATTCGCAAACACGTCGAGATACGGCAACAGCAGGAGCTGGAAGAACGCAACATCACCAACTGCCTGACGAGCCTCAAAGCCCTGAAGCCGTTTCTGGAAAGTCGATATGAAGACAGGGAAATGAAGTGGGAAACTTTCGCTCGCCGAAGACCTTCGGATAATGATTACTGATACCGTCATTGGCGCAATGTAACTCAATTGGTCAGATGATCTTATAATTATGCCGGTGTTGACCTGGATTTTTATTTAACAGGTGTCTGACACGATTATTGCACGATACAGATCACACGAATCGAGCAACCTGATCACATTACCGCTGCCTCAAACCACACCGCCGCACCTGCCTGTCTTTATTTCCGAATCATCTTCTGAAATTGCTAGAGTGAGAATGTCCACAGGGTTTTCATCCTTATCTTTCTGAAACGTGACCAACGTCGTAGTTACATCCCAATGCGATCACGAAGCGTTTGACAATGCATCCCTGCCTCTATATATAAACATCCCCCGTTGCTAATCCGCGGTTCAGTGTACGTTCGCACTGATAACCCATTAATCATATCGATCTCCGGCGACGACAGATTCAGATCACAGCAGCCGCGCAGAATTTTTCCCTGCGAGCTTGCAGCCATTTATAGGAATAATAATAAACAAACGGGACGGGACCTGGACGCTGAATACTCAGCGCTGCCAGAGCACTGTCGCCGAGCATTACTCACAAAAAAATATACATAGAGAGAAACAAGATGACTTCCTTGAAAAACTCCTTAACCGGAAAAAAAATCCTGAGTGCATTGATTTGCGCCAGCGCGTTCAGCGGTGTTGCCGCGAACGCCTGTACCGGCGCACTTGACGGCCAAACCAACGCTGTTGGTACTCACAACGGTTATTACTACTCCTTCTGGACGCAGACCCAAAGCCGAGTGAGTATTACCTGTGGAGAAGGCGGCAACTATTCGACAGATTGGAGCGGCGTGTTCAACTGGGTTGGCGGTAAAGGCTGGAAGCCAGGCGGACCCCGAGTCGTTAATTACTCCGGCAGTTTCAATAATGGCAGCAACCAGGGCCAGTCAAACTCCTATCTTGCGCTTTACGGGTGGACTCGACCCCCAGTAGAAGTTGAATATTACGTAGTCGAGAGTTACGGCAGCTACAATCCCGCAAACTGCGGCGGCAGCGGCGGTGTTGCTGGTGGTGGCGGAAATGGGGATGGCCAGAAAGGATCCTTCCAGAGCGACGGCGCGACTTACGACGTGGTCCAGTGTACCCGAACAAACCAGCCATCCATTTCTGGAACTTCCACATTCAAGCAGTTTTTCAGCGTGCGCAATCCTCCCAAGCCGTGGGGCGATATCCAAGGCACCATCACTGTTCAGAACCACTTCGATGCCTGGCAGAGATTCGGCATGCAACTCGGCAGTGATTTCGACTACATGGTGCTAGCCACTGAGGGCTACGATGGTGGTAATAATTCCTCTGGTAACTCCAACCTGATAATCACCGAGGGCGGTGGCAGTAACGGTGGTGGTAATAACGGCGGCGGCAACGGCGGGGACAATGGTGGTAACAACGGCGGTGGTGACAACGGCGGTGGTGACAACGGCGGTGGTAACAACGGCGGCGGCAATGGCTGGGACAATGGTGGCAACAATGGCGGTGACAATAACGGCGGCGCGACCGCCGGAGACCCTGGCAGCATCGTTGTACGCGCGCGTGGCGTTGTCGGTGGCGAACACATCGATCTGATCGTTGGCGGCAATGTCGTAGCTGGCTGGGATCTGTCCACTACCGCACGCGACTACAGCTATTCCGGCAATGCCAGCGGTGAAGTCGAGGTTGAGTTCACCAATGACAGCGGTGATCTGGATGTGGTTCTCGACTACGTGTCCGTTTACGGCGACGTCCGTCAGGCTGAAGACATGGAATACAACACCGCGGCCTATGACGGCTCGTGTGGCGGCGGTTCCTACACAGAGAATATGCACTGCAGTGGCGTAATCGGCTTCGGTGACAGTGGTTCGACCGGCGGCGGCAACGCTGGTGGTAACGGCGGTTTCGACCCGAACGCAGGTGGCAATGGCGGAGTCGATCCCAACGC
>CAZXLJ010000031.1:0-26389 GCA_964641175.1 uncultured Cellvibrionaceae bacterium | reverse complement strand
AACGCGGGCGGCAACCCGAACACCGGTGGCGCCGCAGGTGGTACCTGTAACTGGTATGGCACCAGCTATCCGATGTGTAACACCACTGCTGATGGCTGGGGCTGGGAAAACAACCAGAGCTGTATCTCGCAGTCAACCTGCAGCTCGCAATAGATCATGTTTCAATAACCCGTAATTCAAGCAGTTAGCGTTAGGCGGACCTGGTCCGCCTTTTTTTATTTCTGCTTCGCCGCTGGCTTGTCCCTCAATGTCTGCCATCTTCCGTCACTCTTTGATCCTGCGAAGAATCCGGTACTCACGCCGCCAACCCGATGGTCGTGTGCCAACTGTGTTAGCATCAGTCGGCGTACGGTCCCAGGACGTACGTAAACGTTTCCCAGGTCAAGAGAGTGTGTATGAGTGAGAGCAGCACGGATCAGAAAGAAAAAGATGAAGCAAGTTATCAATATCAGAATCACCCGTACGCGTGGATCCACTGGGACGGTTCCAATATTCTGATGGACCTCCACTGTTACTGCGGTGTGAGATCCTCCGTCCGTGGAAACGGTGCATTTCAGGTTCAGTGTCCTTCCTGCCTCGCCTGCTATCTGTGCGGGCAAAACATAAAATTGACCCCCATTTCCGATGTTATTGATCATCTGCCTCCACCAGTAACGGGCCAGATGGAATAGGCCAACGCCGAATTTCGAACGCGGGAGCACAGATCCTCCATAGCGCCTGCGGCGATCCTGCCGATTCTGTCGTGCGTATCCATCCTGGGGCGCCGGCCGCCCGCCACCAGGGGGCGGATATCATGACAAGGGCGGATATCATGAACAGCTTCACCGGTTTTCCCGAAAACCCGCTCACATACAAGCATTAAATTTCTTTGATTCGATCGACTGTTCGCCCGGACCAGGTTAACCAGAGTTAATCGTAGGGTTCCGGGGCCCGCGTACGTGTGCATTCAGGGTGTTTTGCCTCTGGCGCGTATAACTTCTTCCGCCAGTACCGGCCACGAGTACCCAGCCAATCTGGTCCTCGCCACGAGGCACTAATGATTAACACTGTTTTATCCCTGTTGACCCCTTTTGCAGATTCCGCATTGTGGAGTGACAAAGCGCCCATACGTCAGGAGCTGTTTGGCGTGGAACGACTTGAGCAGCACGCGGAAACGCTCGCCGAAGCTCAACCGGTTACCTCTCGCCCGCCAAAAGTCCTGCCCCTGCAAAAACGTCTGACTCAAAATGCGACGGTACTGCTGGCCGCCTATCGTGCCAGCGCCACACACCTCGCAAACGGAGAAAAAGTGGCGCCGGCAGCCGAGTGGCTTCTTGACAATTATCATCTGGTCGAAGAGCAGATCCGGGAAATTCGCGACGATCTGCCACCGGGGTACTATCGGCAACTGCCGAAGCTGGCGAGTGGGCCTTTCGCCGGCTATCCCAGGGTGTTCGGTATTGCCTGGGCATTTGTCGCGCACACGGACAGCCACTTCGATGCCAAAACCTTACGGCGTTTCATCTGCGCGTACCAGCGGATCCAGCCACTGACCATTGGCGAACTCTGGGCCGTCGCCATTACTTTACGGATCGTGCTGGTGGAAAACCTGCGCCGGCTGGCCGATCAGATTATCGCCGGCCATAAAGAACGCACCGATGCGGACGCCCTGGCCGACAACCTTCTGGCAATGGGTTGTTCACGTTCGGCGCTGGTTGAAGATATCGCTAGCCGGTCTTCGCGGCCGCTGGAAGAGCCATTTGCGGCGCAACTTGCCAAACGCTTGCGTGACCAGGATCCGCGCACCATGCCGGCGCTCGAATGGCTCGAAGAGCGGCTGCAGGCGCAATCGACCACCGTCGAAGAAGTGGTGCAACATGCGCAATTGCGGCAAGGGGCATCCAACCTGAGTATCCGCAACGTCATCACCAGCATGCGGCAAATCTCCTCTATTGACTGGAGCGAACTGTTTGAAAGCATGAGTCTGGTGGACGGTCGGTTGCGGGCGCACGACAACTATCCAGCGATGGATTTTGCCACCCGCAACCTTTACCGCAGCGCTATCGAAGAGCTGTCCCGCCGGTCCCGGTATTCGGAGCTGGAAGTGACCGGGATAACGCTCCAGGCGGCCGAAGAATTCGTCAAGGAGCACCCCCAGGAGGCCGAACGGGGCGGTGACCCCGGCTATCATCTGCTCGCCGCGGGCCGACAGCGCCTGGAACAGCGAATCGGCTACCGGCCCAGTCCCAATACCCGCTTCAATCGCCTGAGCAAGCGGCTGGGCATGACGGGTTATCTCAGTCAGATTCTGCTGCTCACCCTGGCGTTGCTGGCACTCGCGACCTATGCCCTGATGTCCTCCGGTCTCGAGCCGGCCGAGCATCCGTATTGGTACATCGTCCTTGGGTTGCTGGTGCTGCTGCCGGCAAGTGAAGCGGCAATCACCCTGGTGAACCGCCTGATCAGCTGGGCTTTCGGGCCGCAGACCTTGCCGGCGCTCGAACTGAAGCAAGGCATTCCGCCATCTCTGCGGACCCTGGTCGTTATCCCCACGCTGCTGACCGATGCGCGCACGCTCGACGAACAGCTCGAGCGCCTGGAAGTTCATCACTTGTCCGGTAAGGGCGGGGACGTCAGTTTCGCCCTGCTCTCCGATGGCGTCGATGCGGATCGCCAGATCCTTCCTGAAGACGCCGGCCTGATAGAGCAAGCTCGAGCGGGCATCGCGGAACTGAATCTGCGCCACGGCGCCGGCCCCACCGGAGACCGTTTTCTCCTGCTGCACCGCCATCGGCGCTATAACGAGCGCGAAGGCAAATGGATGGGATGGGAGCGCAAGCGCGGCAAACTCACCGAGCTGAACCAACTATTGCGCGGTGCCACTGACACCGGCTTCATGAACATCAACGGAGTCGCACCGCAGGTCGGGGTGAATATTCCGGCGGATGTCCGCTATGTGGTTACTCTCGATGCAGACACCCGACTGCCCCGGGATACGGTGGCGAAACTGGTGGGCAAAATGGCCCACCCGCTGAATCACCCCCAGTTCAATCACGTCGAGCAGCGGGTAGTCAGTGGCTACGGCATCCTGCAGCCGAGGGTTACCCCGGCTTTACCTGTGGGCCAGGACGGTTCCTGGTTCCAGCGCATTCATTCCGGACCTGCAGGGATGGACCCCTATGCCGCGGCCGTGTCCGATGTCTATCAGGATCTGTTTGACGAAGGCTCCTTCACCGGCAAGGGAATTTACGACGTGAATGCCTTTGACGCTGCGCTGACCGGGAGGGTCCCGGAAAACACCTTGCTCAGCCACGACCTTTTTGAAGGCATATTTGCCAGGGCCGGGCTGGTTTCCGATATCGAAGTCGTTGAAGACTTTCCCACCCGGTACGATGTCGCCAGTCAGCGGCAACACCGCTGGACCCGGGGGGACTGGCAGCTCCTGCCCTGGCTGACCGGACGCATTCGCCCGCCCGGCGCAAACCCCTCGTCGGCACCGTTGACCAACCTGGGCCGAGGCAAAATCGCGGACAATCTGCGCCGTTCACTGTTGCCGCCCCTGATGTTCGCCAGTCTGGTCGCCTGCTGGTGGCTGCCTGCACCTGCGGCATTCACGGGTACTTTGCTGGTGATCGCCGCCTCGGCCATCAGAATCTTTTTACCGCTGTGTTTTGATCTGATCCCCGCCCGCAGCGGAGTGCGCCTGCGCAGTCATCTGTCCAACCTGAACAGCGACCTCAGGCTGGGCGTGGTGCAGTTGCTGGCGAGCTTTGCGTTCTTGCCTGACCAGGCGTGGCGAATGATGGATGCCATCTCCCGCGCGCTGATCCGCATGCGGTTTACGCGGCGCAACCTGCTGGAATGGACTACGGCGGCCCAGTCTGAAAGCCGGTCCCGCCTGAGCGTACCCAACTATTACCGGCAGATGGCGCCCGGCACGATTCTGGGATGCGCCGCCGCTGGCACCACCGTATTACTGGCCCCGCCGGGATGGCCCCTCGCCTGCGTGTTTGGCCTGCTGTGGCTGGGTGCTCCGGCCCTGGCCCTGTGGGCCAGCCGGCCCCTGCCGCCGCCCCGCCATGCCGATCTCTCTGCCGCCGACGCCCAGGCGCTGCGGTTGACAGCCCGTCGCACCTGGCGGTTCTTCGAGACGTTTGTAACGCGGGCAGACAACATGCTGCCTCCGGATAATTTTCAGGAAGATCCCAAACCCGTGGTGGCACGCCGGACTTCGCCAACCAACATGGGGCTGTATCTGCTTTCCTGCGTCGCAGCCCGGGATTTTGGGTGGGCGGGTACCCACTCGGCGCTGGATCGGCTGGAAGCTACGCTGGCAAGCATGCGCGGCTTGAAACGCTACAAGGGGCACTTTTTTAACTGGTACGCCACCGAAGATGCCCGGGTGCTGGAGCCGGCCTATGTGTCATCGGTGGACAGCGGCAATCTTGCCGGTCACCTAATCGTCGTCGCTCAGGCCTGTGAAGAATGGATTCCGGACGCCTGTGCGCCGGAGGCCCGTCAAGGCCTGCTGGACACCGTCCAGCTGGGACTGGATGCACTGTCGAATCCACCCTCATCCGGCGAAGACGCCGTGCACCGTACCGGCATCTTGAAGCAGATCCGGGAAGCACTCGCGCAGGACGGCCCGTGGAATAGCACTCTGGAAGCCGTCAAACAGCTCGCCGCGAAAGCTAATGATCTGGTGGCGACCAGCACTCCGGTTACCGCCGACCAGCGATTCTGGATGACTGCGCTTCAACAGGCAGCCAGTGAGCATCTGCAGGACATGCTGCTGACATCCGCTCAGCGCCAGACACTCAATGCCCGCTTGCAGGCATTGGCAGATCAGGCGCGGGCGCTGGCACTGGGCATGGACTTTACGTTCCTCATGTCGAGCGAACGCAAACTGCTCTCGATTGGCTACTCGCAGGCAGACAACTCCCTCGATCCGAGTTGCTACGATTTACTGGCTTCCGAAGCCCGCCTCGCCAGCCTTTTTGCAATTGCCAAGGGAGACGTGAGCACCCAGCACTGGTTTCGGCTAGGGCGTGCGGCCACGCCATTGGGCAACGGGTCCGCGCTCATCTCCTGGTCCGGTTCGATGTTTGAATACCTGATGCCGTCGCTGGTGATGCGCGCGCCGTCGGGAAGTCTGCTGGAGCAGACCAACGGGCTGGTCGTGGATCGACAGCAGGCCTACGGAGAATCCCTGGGCATTCCCTGGGGCATTTCCGAGTCAGCTTATAACGCCCGCGACATGGAGCTCACGTATCAGTATTCCAACTTCGGGGTACCTGGCCTGGGTCTTAAACGCGGGCTGGCGGAGAATGTGGTCATTGCGCCCTATGCCACCGGGCTTGCCACCATGGTCGATCCCGCCGGCGCACTGCGCAATTATGAACGCCTTGAGAAACTGGGCGCTCTGGGTACTTATGGTTTCTACGAAGCCCTGGACTTCACCCGCGCGCGTCTGCCGGAAAATGAACAACATGCCATCGTGCGCAACTTCATGGCGCACCATCAAGGCATGACCATCGTCGCCATCGCCAATGCCCTGAAGTCCGGTCACATGCGCAGCCGCTTTCACCGTGAACCGATCATTCAGGCTTGCGAACTGCTCCTGCAGGAGCGAATACCACGCACAGTGGCAATCTCCCACCCTCGCGCCGAAGAAGTCACCACGGCACCTCCGGGGCTGAGTACTGACGCCGTCACTACCCGGCAGTTTTCCGGGGAGACCGTGACTGCCCTGCAACGCCCCATTACGCACCTGCTGTCCAATGGTCGTTATGCGGTGATGCTGACGGCCAGCGGGGGCGGTTACAGCCGCTGGCAGGAGTTCGCCATCACCCGCTGGCGCGAAGATGCCACCCGCGACCATTGGGGCTCGTTCATATTTCTGCGGGACATTCATTCAAACAAGGTGTGGGCACCTACCGCTCAAACGGTCGGCGCTGCCATGGAGGATCAGGCCGAACGGGTGACCGTGGTGTTTGGCGAAGACCATGCCGAATTCACGCATCGAGAAGAGCATCTCACCACGACCATGGAGATTCTGGTCTCGGGCGAAGATGACGGGGAAGTCCGGCGTATTTCCCTGGTCAACAGCGGGCGTCGCAAACGGGAAATTGAACTGACTTCCTATGCTGAAGTGGTCCTCAATACGGTTGCCTCGGACAATGCGCATCCGGCCTTTTCCAAGATGTTTGTGCAAACCGAGTACCTGCCCGACTTCGGCGCCCTGATCGCCACCCGCAGGCCGCGTTCGCAGCATGAACCGCAACTGTGGGCCGCGCATTTTGCCGTGCTGGAAGCCAGTCAGCTTGCGCCCCCGCAGTATGAGTCCGACCGTGCCCGATTTTTCCGGGACAATGATCCCCCGCCCGGCAACGGGCAAAAGGATCGCGCCGTGGCTGCTGTTGCCGAGCGTCCCCTTTCCAATACGGCGGGTACGGTTCTGGACCCGATTTTTTCTCTGCGTCACCGCATCAAGGTGGCAGCCGGGAGTGTTGCCCGCATTGCCTTCTGGACCGTGGTGGCGCCGTCGCGGACGGAATTGCTTGATCTCATTGACAAGCACCACGACCGCAGCGCCTTTGATCGCGCCCAGACCCTCGCCTGGACGCAAGCGCAGGTGCAGTTGCGCCACCTCGCCGTAGGCGCCGAGGAAGCCGGGGATTTTCAGCACCTCGCTGCTCCGATCCTCTATGCGGATCGCCGCTTCCGGGCGAACTCTGAGCAGATTGCCCAAGGGATCGGCGCGCAGTCGGGTCTATGGCCCCAATCGATATCGGGGGACTTGCCCATCGTGCTGCTGCGTATCGACGACGTGGAAGACATGGCGCAGGTTCGTCAGATGCTGCGTGCGCATGAATACTGGCGCATGAAAAGACTGAGTGTGGATCTGGTCATCATCAATGAACGGGCCTCGTCCTACATTCAGGATCTGCAAATCGCCATAGAGACGGCCGTGCGCAGCAGCCAGTCACGGCCGCGCTTCGGCGCCGAACTGTCGGTGGGCAACGTCTATGCACTGCGAGCTGATCTGATCAGCAGCGAGACGCGTGCGCTTCTGCATGCGGTCGCAAGAGTCATACTTACGGCCCGCCACGGACCCCTGGTGATCCAGCTCGCCCGTCTGGATGCACTCGAGCAGGCGAGCCGACAATCCCCCTTGCAGGCGGCGCCACCGCAGATTCGCCCCCATGGGGTCGCGCGCAAACGCACGGATGTGCGGGCACAAACCGCCGCCACGCATACGGGCTCCACTCGCACCGCCAGGCACGAAATGTTCACCCAGCCGGACCATTCCGCGCCGCAGGCGATTTCCCGAACGCTCGCTGCCCTGGAATGCTTCAACGGTTTCGGTGGCTTCGATCGTGACGGCCGCGAATACGTTACCGTGCTGACGGCGCGCAAACGGACGCCCGCACCCTGGATCAATGTCATCAGTAATCCGGGCTTCGGCTTTCAGGTTTCCGCTGAGGGCAGCGGCTATACCTGGGCTGACAGCAGCCGGGAAAACCAGCTTACCAGCTGGTCAAACGACCCGGTCCTCGATCCGCCAGCCGAAGCCATTTATGTCCGCGACCAGATCAGCGGAGAACTCTGGAGCCCTACCGCCCAGCCGATCAACGACGGCGGTACCTACACCGCCCGTCACGGCTTCGGCTACAGCCGCTTCGAACATCAGGCCCATGGGATCCACACTGATCTGCTGCAGTTTGTGCCCCTGGAAGACCCGGTGAAAATCTCGCGACTCACCCTGCGCAACCAGAGCGCACGGCCTCGTCAACTGTCGATTACCTCGTTCACGGAATGGGTTCTGGGAACAGTCCGTGGTGCATCGGCGCCTTTCATCATTACCGAGATCGATGGAGCTAATGGCGCCCTGCTGGCCCGCAACCCGTGGAGTGCCGCTTTTTCCCAGCGCATCGCATTCGCCGATTGCGAGGGGAAACAGACCGGCTGGACTGCCGACCGCACGGAGTTTCTGGGGCCGTTGGGCAGTATCGAACGACCGGTGGCGTTACTTCGCAACCGGCGCCTGTCGGATACCGTGGGCGCCGGCCTGGATCCTTGCGCCGTCATGCAACAGACAGTTGAACTGGGCATCGGGGAATCGGTGGAAGTCGTTTTTCTGCTGGGACAGGGTTCTTCCCTGGACCAGGTACGCCAGCTGGTGCAACGCTACCGCGCCGCCGATCACGATGCCGAACTGACCCGGGTTACTGACTACTGGAAGCAGGTTTTGCAGGCCATCCAGGTCAAGACTCCGGATCGAACCATGGACATTATGCTCAACGGCTGGCTGCTGTATCAGACACTCGCCTGTCGGGTTACTGCACGCTCCGCTTTCTATCAGGCCAGCGGCGCCTACGGTTTCCGCGATCAGCTGCAGGACGGCATGGCCCTGACGTTCATCCGGCCCGACGCGACGCGCAGCCATCTGTTGCGGGTCGCTTCACGGCAATTCCCGGAAGGCGATGTGCAGCACTGGTGGCTGCCCCACTCCGGGCAGGGCGTACGTACGCGCATTTCGGATGACCGGGTCTGGCTCGGTTATGCCACAGCCACCTATATCAATGCATCGGGGGATGCCGCCGTTCTGGATGAGCCGGTTCCTTTTCTCCATGGCCAGTCCCTGCGCGCAGATGAACACGACGCATTCTTTCAACCCATGGTTTCCGAGGAGACCGCTTCACTGTTCGAGCACTGCGCCCGCGGTCTGGATCAGAGTTTCGCCATGCGTGGCGCCCTCGGTCTGCCGCTGATCGGTACCGGCGACTGGAATGACGGTATGAACAGGGTCGGTGAAGGTGGTCAGGGAGAGAGCGTGTGGCTCGCCTGGCTGCTGGTGCGAACAGTCGATCTGTTCACACCCTTTGCCGCCGCCCGAGACCCGGAGCGCGCCGCGCGCTGGGCCGCCCAGCGCGCAGAGGTCGTGACGGCTCTGGATCTCCACTGCTGGGACGGGGACTGGTATCGCCGGGCGACCTTCGACGACGGCAGCTGGCTGGGTTCCAAAGACAATGACGAGTGCCGCATAGATTCCATTGCTCAGTCCTGGGCTGTGCTGTCCGGCGCGGGCGATCCGGAGCGCGCCGCACGGGCGATGGCGTCGGTCGACAAACACCTGATTCGCCGCGAAGAAGGTCTCGCCCTGCTGTTCACTCCTCCCTTTGACAAAACCGAACGCGATCCCGGTTACATCAAAGGCTATCCACCCGGACTGCGGGAGAATGGTGGGCAGTACAGCCATGCTGCCATGTGGCTGATTTTTGCCTTTGCCAGGCTCGGTCGTGGCGACAAGGCTGCGGAGCTGTTCCGGCTACTCAACCCCATCACCCACGCCCGCGATGAAACGCAGGCCGAACGATACAAGGTCGAACCCTATGCCGTCGCGGCCGACATTTACTCCGTGGCGCCCCACAATGGACGCGGAGGCTGGACGTGGTATACCGGCGCTGCGGGGTGGATGCACCGGGCCGGAATGGAAGGCATTCTGGGGATTCGCCGGGAGGGCAACGCACTCGTAATCGCCCCCACCATTCCCGCTGAGTGGCCGGGTTTCGAAGCCCAAATAGCCCTCGCCGACACCCACTACGCCGTATACGTTGATAACCAGTTGACGTCGGTTGCAGAGAGCAGTTACCGGGCCGAACTGAATGGGGTAAACCACCCGACCACTCGCGATGGCGTACGGGTCGCACTCGACGGCGGGCAGCACACGTTGCGACTGGTCATGACGCAACCCGAGCCGAAGCCCTGAGCGATACTCAAACCCCTCCCCGATTCGCCTTCACGGGAGGAGTTTTTGAAACTCAATTTATTCAGGAGCAGAAATGCCCCCCACGTCAGAACTTGATCAAAACCATTTGCTGGCAGCGTTGCCGCCGGAAACCCAACAGAGGCTGTCTTCCTCGCTGAAACTGGTTGACCTGCCACTGGGTCTCGTTGTTTTTGAAGCGGGTCAGATTCCGGAATATGTTTACTTCCCGGCAGACTGCATTGTCTCCCTGCTGAACGTAACCCTCGATGGCGCCTCTGCGGAGATCTCCGTCGTCGGCAATGATGGCGTTGTCGGCATCGCCGTGTTCATGGGGGGTGAAAGTTCGCCCAGCAGGGCCATCGTGCAGAGTGCGGGCACGGCGTACCGGCTGCCGGCAAAAATTCTGCGACAGGAATTTAACAATTGCGCAGAAATGCGCATGCTCATGCTGCGCTATACCCAGGCGCTCATCGCCCAGATGTCCCAGACTGCCGTTTGCAATCGCCATCATTCGATTGACCAGCAGTTATGCCGCTGGTTGCTTTTATCCCTGGATCGCATTGCCGGCGACCGTCTGATCATGACTCACGAGCTGATTGCCAACATGCTGGGTGTGAGGCGCGAAGGGGTTACGGAAGCTGCCGGAAAGCTGCAGAAACTGGGTGTTATCAATTATCAGCGTGGTCACATCACCGTTACGGACAGGGCACAACTCGAAAGTCTCAGTTGCGAGTGCTATCGAGTTGTGCGCCGGGAAATAGACCGCCTGCAAACCTATGCCTGAGCGTTGCCGCGACCCGCGACAATGCGCTCCAGCGTACAGACGCCACTGTGCAAAAAGCCGATCCTGCCACACTTTACGACGTCATTGTCGCAGGCCTGATGCAGGAGCTTTTCCGTGCAAATAATCCAGAAACAGCCGGCATCCAATGCGTTGATCGGTTCCTTGCCGGATGTGCTTCGCGGGGGATTTCTCGATCGCTGCAATCCGGTTTCCCTGAATGCCGGCAATCAGCTCGATTGCGACGGCGATAACGCCCGGTTTGCTTATTTTCCTATTGATGGCGTGGTTTGCCTGAGGGTCAGCCTCGCCAGCAACAAATCGTTGGATGTCGCCATAATCGGCAACGAAGGCATGTACGGCACACCCTTGTGGTTCGGCGGCAGAACCTGTCAATTAGACGGGCTGGTGCGCCAGACAGGTCACTTTTTGCGCATGGACTTATCCGTCTTTCAGCAATATCTGCAGCAGCACATCGAACTTCGGGAAATTGTCGGGAATTACGTGATTGCACTTCTGGAACAAATGGCGCAGACCGCCGCTTGCGTCTGTTTTCACGACGTGCAATCGAGGTTGGCGACTTTACTGCTGATGACCCACGACAGAATTCATCGGGACAATCTGCAAATAACACACAGTTGTCTCGCAGATATCATGGGGGTTCGCAGAAGTGCCATAACCGTAGCGGCAGGCGTATTGCAGAAGAAGCAACTCATGCGATATGCGAGAGGACGAATACAACTGACGTCTCGCCGGGGAATGGAGCTGGTGGCGTGTGAATGCTATCGAGCGAGATTGTCGGCAAGTCCCCCCGGTCAAAGGGGCTACAGTATGCACACAAGTTTGGCAGGCTTGTGAATGGCACGGGACTTGAAACTCCTCCCCCTGCGAAGGGGGAGGCTGGGAGGGGGTGTGTGAATCTCGTGCGCGTTCCGGAAAAACCACCCCCCTAAATCCCCCCTTAGCAGGGGGGACTTGGATGCGCACCATCTGAGCGGACTTGTGTGCATACAGTAGGTCAAAGGGGGATATCTGGCAGGTGGAGTTGTTCCCGACGTTAATTGCGAACCGCTGAAACCGGCGCGTGTTCGATGACAATTTCAACCCGGCGATTCTGCTGCCGACCCGTTGAAGTGTTGTTGGGCGATATCGGGCGATTCTGGCCAAGACCCGTGGCCGTCATGCGTCTGGGAGCGATGTCCTGTTGCACCAGATACTGCCGCACCGAGTCGGCACGTCGCTGTGAAAGTCCCTGATTGAATTGCTCATTGCCGACATTGTCGGTGTGGCCTTCAATCACTACCTTTCGTTCCGGATACTCATTGAGGAATTTCACCAGCTTGTTCAGGTTGGCATTGGCGCCGCCCTGAAGATCTGCACTGCCTGTGGCAAAAAGCACATCACCCAGGGTCAGCACCAGACCGCGATCGGTTGCTTCGGCTTCGAGCTCCTCGACCTGCCGTCGCAGTTTTTCAGCTTCGGCGGCCGAAGCGGCCTGGGAGCTGCGCGCGCGATCGACTTCCTGGGTTCGAGCCTGCAAACGCGCTTCGCTGCGCTGTTCACCGAGCTGATCCCGCTGGCTCTCGAGCGAGCGGGTGGTTGCCTTGGCCACCGCAATTGCAACTTTCTGATCGGCCAGATAAACCCGATGCTTGCCCAGTTCAGCTTCAGCGCTTTTTACCGGCTTTTCCGCCGCGCGCACCGCTGCATCGGCCTCGCGTATTTCCACACGAGCCAGATCCGCAAGCGTCGGGTTTTCCTGCAGCGCGGTCAATTTCTCGCGCGCAGCCATTGCACCTTGCGGACTCTGAGGAGTTGTGGCGCAGGCAGTCAGGAAAATGGAAGACACAATCACCGCGGAGAGCGCTGACTTGCGAATACCCTTCATACCGGTTTTACTATTCATCGCTGTTCTCCTGTACGTTGCATCTCTTCAATCAAGGCGTCAGCCCCCTTACCCATTTCGTCGTTTATCTTGCGCGCCTTGGCCGCTTCCGATCTCGCCAATGCGAGCTGGGCCGTAACAAGGGACTCTTTGGCCAGACGCTCGGCCTCCAGCATTCGCTCGCCGCTCACAGCCTGCTCTGCCTTGGTCAGGCGCTGTTTCGCATCGTCGAGTTCTGCACCGGAGTATCGCCGTGCATCACCCTGTTCGGCCAGAGTGATGGCGTCCTGTGCGGCAGAAAGCGATTGGGTGGGCGCGACGGGCGTCGACGAACAGGCTGTCATCAACAAAAGCAATGATGTTGCTGCTACAGATCCCCGCAAATATTTATGCTTGATCATGTTCATGGTATACACCTCGTGGTATTGGCATAGAAAGAAAGTTGTTCTGGCTGCAGCAAACTGACGTAACTCATGTACCGTCATACAGTCGCACCATCGCCTGCAAATAGCTCATCTCGTTGCATCGGCTGACAGGGATTCGTTTTAGGGTCTGTTCACACTAATTTGATCGCTCCTGGTGTGGTTGAAAAAAACGCCGATCAAGAAGCGAAGAGAGAAGTTTTGCTCCTTCAAAATGAACGATGAGCGACGCAGAGTGGCCTTTATTCAACCGCAACCCGAAGGGCCGAGCGCATTTTTCCGGCCGGCGGCGTTCGAGCTCGCTTATTTGGAACACCAGACAGCGCTCGCTCGGCCTTGCCCGCCGAAAAAAGTGACCTCCGGCAGGTGCAATCAAAGTAGTGTGAACAGGCCCTGATGGAACTCGAAAACCTTAACATCAACAAGGATTTTCATCTGTACGCCAGCGAACACAAGGAATTGTTAACAGGTTCCAGCGCTGCAGCTTCGCGGGTCTTCACGCCGGAATTTCCTGGCAGGCATGAAGGCCACGCTCAGGGCCAGCCCACCCGGCAGCCATGACTACTTGGCAAATATGCAAGATGACTTTAAGATGCGGTCGCATTCAAAATTTCAGTTATATCGATGACCGTGAGCAGCGATGCGCAGAGGAGGTGGAAGTGCGGCGTTCGGGTTCGTTTTATCGCAACAGGCGTCTGTCGGTTCGGATTCCGGCGATTGCTTTAATATCGGCTTCACTTGCCTGGAGCCTGGGATGGGCGCCCGCCGCGTCGGCGAAGCAAAGCACCTGTCACGGGAGCACCCAGCAAGGGCGGCTTGAAAACGGGGTGCGGTTGCCTTTGTGGGGCACAAATTTTCAGAGCTACAGCCTTGTCGCCTCCCTGCTCGGCCGGACCTACGTGCACAGCAAAGTCCGGGAAGTCGTTGTATCGGCTTATCAGGCACTCGAAGGTACCGCTCCGGCAAAGGTTTTTGTATATGGCGAAACCGGTTGGCGTTCGGGCGGGCGTTTCTCTCCTCACAAAACCCACCAGAATGGCCTTTCGGTCGATTTCATGGTACCCATCGTCAACAAGTCGGGAGAATCCGTACCCCTGCCCTCTAACCCCTTCAATAAAATGGGCTATGCCATTGAGTTCGACGGCACGGGCAACTACAAATCATATGCAATCGACTATGAATCCATGGCGTTCCATATCGCATCCATCCATAAAGCCGCCAACGCGGCCGGCATTAAAATATGGCGCGTCATTTTTGACCCCGCCCTGCAACCGCCACTGTTTAAAACGTCACAAGGCGAATATCTTCGCCGGCATATAGAGTTTTCCCGCAAACCTTCCTGGGTGCGGCATGATGAGCATTACCATATCGATTTTGATGTGGGCTGCGAACCCTAGGTCTTGTACGAAAAGTGCCTTTCAAGTCCGTCGTCTTCGCGCACGCGGGGACCCACGACGAATGGGGAGTATGCACAACCACGGTATAACCCCGCCAGCAAGCGCATTCGCTGTCTGTCTGATTCTATAAAAAACCTTCGTTGTTCATTTATCCAGCTGTCGTTATTCTACGTCGACTGGGTAACCCTTCCGGGGTTCGTGGCCGCCCGCGTGCGCGAGGGCGACGAGTAGTTGAGACGAGCTCCCGGTTAAAAAGTACTTTTCGTACACAACCTAGTGAGCCTGTCGTCAGGCTATATTTAACGACTGACACCCCACCGCCGTTTGAGCACTCCGGTTGAGATCCTGGCCAGTCTGAGGCGGCTGCCGTATTTCCGTCCTCAGGCATCTGCATTACAAAGATCGAAGAATCAGGCAATAAATCGGCAGCATCCCGCAATGGTGCGAGCAGTCTTTTTTATTTTTCCAGCGTCCTTGCGCCTTCTCACGACGCTATACCGGCAGCATTGATGCAGCGACACCTCCAGCAAACGCAATTCGACAGAATCAGGCAATTACCCGGCAGTAATCCATTACCGTGCAACCGGTGAGGACCGTTATTGTTTTCAGCAGCAGCTCGAGATTAATCGGGAACGACAATCGCACGGTGTATTCTTACCCGATGCGCGGGCGGACGATCTAAGAACCGCGCGCGACGAGCCGACCTGACGTGAACAGTGGAGTGTATCCAGTCATGAAAAAGTCGCGTATCGCGCATATTTTCGCGCAATTGATAATTGTCGTCGGCCTCGCTTCGCTCGCAATAGAACCGGCATGGCCTGCGGGGGAGCCACCCGATGATGTCTGGGCGGTCTCAGTTGACAACGACCTGTTTGTCCCCAAGCATTCCAGCGATCGGGATTTTACTGGAGGGCTGGCATTAACCTACTCGCGGGAAGACGGTGCCCGTGGATGGGCACCGCTCGATAACGGGTTATCTTTTTTCGACAAGCTGGCGGGTCACCATATCAAGGGCTCACAGGCCCCTGCGACAAGTTCGATCGAGTTGGGTCTTTATGGTTTTACGCCCAGCGAGATCGATGCCGTCGACCTGACACCAGACGACCGCCCCTATGCGAGTCTGGCCTATCTGTCGGCGAGCCGTCTCTACGCAGTCCGCGGAGGCGACAAAGCCATTTCATCGTCTCTGACCATAGGCCTGCTGGGGCTCGATGCCTTCGAAAGTATGCAGACTCGTATCCATCGAGCGACCGGCACCGCCGAACCTCAGGGTTGGCATAACCAGATATCCGACGGCGGCGAACTCACGGCGCGTTATCAACTGGCGCTTCACGACTACTGGAATCTGAACACCGCGACTTCACGCTTTAAAACGACTTACTTTTCGTCAGTTGGCTACATCACCGAAGCTGGTATTGCCCTGTCCACCCGTCAGGGCTTGATCAGCTCGCCGGACAACCGTTTTAACCCGGAACTGATTACCTACGGCGAGCGCGTCAATGAAGCTTTGGCTACGCCAGGTCAGGGAACAGAACGATTTTTTTGGGGCGGTGTAGCGGTGAAAGCGCGTCTGTATAACGTGTTTTTGCAAGGTCAATTTCGTAGCAATACCCACGCGTTGAATTTTGAAGACCTGCGGCCTGTAATTCTGGAAGCCTGGCTTGGCTACACATTCAGCCTGACTGACCGAACAAAAATCAGTTACGTTGTGCGCGCGCAAACCTCTGAAATCCGCTCGGGTGCCGGAGATCGTGAGCACTTGTGGGGAGGGATTGTGTTGAGCCGGTCCTGACCGGCATGAAGGAACCGCCGGCATAAAGACTGTTTAAAAATACCTCCCTTACACGACTGCATTAAAAGCACGGCCCCTCAGTTTTTTCCACATATCCATCGTTTATGGAAGTCGTGCCGAACCAAGGGGAAGCATCGGCCAGCGCCTGACGACGTGTCCAGAATATTCCGATAAATAGTCTGCTTCGCATCGCGAATTGCTTACGCCTTCGCCCCCTGTCTCCCATAGCGAAAACCTATTGGCGCTCTATTGCTGGGCCGAACCATTTAACTTATAACGCAAGCCGCCTCGTTCACCGCTTACATTTCAATATTCAAGGGAGTTTCATGCGACCTGTTCCGACTTTGCTCTGCGCCACCCTCTGCCCTCTCGCCTTCAGTTCCGGTCAAGCTGTCGCAGACAGTGAAAAATCGCCTCAGATTCTGGAAGAAATGGTGATAACCGGCGTGAGAACGGAGACACCTCTGATTCTGGAAACAGATCCGCGAGCGCCGCGCCAGCCCCTGCCGGCTCAGGATGGTGCCGATTACCTCAAAACCATTCCAGGCTTTTCGGTCATCCGAAAAGGCGGTACCAGCGGCGATCCTGTATTTCGGGGTATGGCCGGTTCACGGCTATCACTGTTGCTCAACGGCGACCTGGTTCTGGGTGGCTGTGGAGGCCGCATGGACCCGCCCACCGCCTATGTTTTTCCGGAGACTTATGACCGTATCCGTCTGGTCAAGGGACCACAATCGGTGCTGTACGGGCCGGGCAATTCTGCCGGCGTGGTGCTATTCGAGCGCAATCATGAACGCATGGAAAAGTCTGGCTTCAAATTTCACGGCAGTGTGTTGGGTGGCAGCTTTGGGCGTGATGATCAGGTGGTGGATTTCCAGGGAGGCAACCCGACTGTTTACCTGCGCGGCCTGGCCAGCCACTCCCAGCAGGATAATTACGAAGATGGCGCAAGCAATGAGATCCACTCGCAATATGATCGCTGGAATGCCAGCCTCGCAGCAGGGTGGACGCCCAATGATGATGTCACGGTCGAGATCAGTGGCAGTCGCAGCGATGCTGAGGCGGCCTACGCCGACCGTGGCATGGATGGCTCGAAATTCGAGCGACGTAATCTCAGCGCCAAATTTACTGTGAGAAACCTTAACGCTTTCTGGGAGAAACTTGAAACGCAGGTTTACTACAACAATGTCGATCACGTTATGGATAACTACAGCTTGCGCAAACCCGCAAGCATGATGATGGCTTCCAATCCGGACCGAGAAACCGAAGGCGCCCGCGTTCTGGCAACGCTCAATCCCACGAGGTCAGCCGAGGTCGTCTTCGGCCTGGATACGCAAACCAATACTCACACTAATCGTGCGACCAAAGATCAGATGAGCATGCCTTATCAGGATAACCCGCGCATTGATGATGCCTATTTCCGGCAGGCGGGCGTATTTGGCGAATGGACGCAGACACTCGTTGAACAGCGCCGCCTCATTGCCGGGCTTCGAATTGACGATTGGCACGCAGAAGATCGACGTGCAACCCGCAGCGTCGGCATGACCGAAGAAGCAAACCCGACTGCTGGAGACAAGCGCAACGAGAAGCTTTCCAGCGGGTTTCTACGGTATGAAATGGATCTCAAAGCGTTCACGCTATATAGCGGTATCGGTCGCAGTGAACGGTTTCCGGATTACTGGGAACTGATCAGCAAGGAAGCGCCGGAATCCATCAGCGCATTCCATGCGAAAACGGAAAAGACTGCGCAGCTTGATCTGGGCGCGGTCTACCGCGGCAATAAACTTAAAGGCAGCCTGTCCACGTTTTACAATCAGGTTGATGACTATCTGCTTATCGAATCAAAGTTTAATAAACCTGCAGACATGGATAGCAGAACCGCAACTGTGACGCGCAATGTGGAAGCACAAACCTGGGGGATGGAAGTCGATATCAGTTATTCAATCACCGGGAACTGGCGCACTGAAGCATCACTGGCCAGCGTTCGCGGCACTAATGAAACCGATCATACGCATCTTTCTCAACTGCCCCCGATCGAGCTGCGTCTTGGAATCTACTACAACAGTCCACGCTGGTCCGCCGGCGCGCTCTGGCGAATTGTAGATGCTCAGGATCGGGTTGATATCAACAAGGGCAATATCGCAGGCCAGGACATTGGCCCAAGTTCCGGTTTTACCGTGCTTTCCCTTAACGCCGGCTGGCGTCCCCATAAAAATCTGCTGGTCACAACCGGGATAGATAATCTGTTCGATAAAACCTACGCGGAACACATCAGCAGAGCCGGGGCCATGATCGCGGGTTACGATCAGACTGCAAGAATTTTCGAACCGGGACGAACCCTCTGGTTGAAGACTCAATATTCCTTTGAATAAAGCGTACGAAGACCCATTGCAACGCGGGCTCCCCATAATCGGCGTCCGCTTTGCCCCTGTCACTCCTTCGTCGATGCATGGGCGCGGGAATTTGATACCCGAATGCACTCTGATTTCCCTCCGCATCAGCGCGTTTCAACCCTGCCCGCCAAAATCAAATCACGAGGAACTTCGGACCTGTTTAACACATTGTAGACTTTGCGATAATGGCGAGACCTGTCGCGTTGCAAGCGCTCGTTTCAGCTGCTAACATCGCGGCCCACACTTTTTTACTTGTAAAACATGGTAACTTTTAAACGGATTTTAATTTTTTCAGGGCCGTTATTGCTTTTGCTCGCGGTGATATGGAACATTCGGGGCGCTCCGGAGGCGGTCGTAAGTCATTCGGTTACCGCCGAGCCGACGCCCCTTCAATCCGAAATATTCGACAATCCTTCGCCCGCATTGATCACGCATTCCGGACCGGAAACGTCCAGTGAACGCTTGTCAGTCATGTCCGCCAGACGAAACGGCCGGGAATTTGATGCCGACGCTGTCGCGGAAGCCCAGGCGCAACCGGAAGGCTGGAGTCTGTCCAGAAACCGCCACGATCACCTGCCGCTGACCAGCGAGCAATTGGATGACGGACGGGTATTTATTGAATCCCATCCCCTGAAATTTGAATCTCTCATTCCTGGCGATACCGTTGATTTATCGATACCACACATCGACGAAACTGACTCCTATCTGATCGAAAAGGCGGAAGAAGTGGATGGCCTCGTCATTTTCAAAGGCATCACGGAAGATGGCGAGTCGCGGCAACTCACCGCCGTCAGCGGTGATAATTTCGTCGCGGGCAGCATCAAGCTGGAAAACGGCGAGCAGTATGATTTTGAACTGGTAGGCGGGACAGGCTGGATTCACGCATCCGCGAAGCTCGCGCAGATATCGGAAAATGATGCCGTTCCTGATGCCGTTCGAGAAGGTACCGCGCATGAATGACCCCATCAGGCTCCCCGCGCCAAAGATTGCGATGAAACGCGCCCCCATTAGCTCCCTGACTTGCAGACGAACCGCCCCCGGCAAGGGGGAAGGGCTGCGGGCGGACGGACGATCCTCTGTCCAAAGATAATAATTTTCAAAAACGGAGAACACCAGGATGAAATCAGGATTACAAAAAAAGCTCATCAAGCCCCTCGCAGCGGCCGCACTCACTGGGGCATTGTGCGTGCCAGTGGCGCACGCGAAAGACGAAATCGACCTGCTGGTCTTTTACGACGACCATACCAATGTCGTCATGTCCGGCAATGTGCGGGCAAAAGTGCAATTGTGGATTAACGATGTCAACGACTACTTTGCCAAGAGCGGTACCGACGTTCAGATAAACATGGTCGGGCTGGAGCGTCGGGAAGTACCTTCAAAGAAATACGTCCTGTCGAACATGAAATCCGATGAACGACTTCTGGTTTTGCGGGAGAAATACAATGCCGATCTGGTGACCCAACTCACACAGCTACAGTGGCCCACGATCTACCAGCAAAATCCCGGCGGCAAGAGCCACCTGGACACCGCAGCCCGCTGGATGGTCGCCACTTCCGAGACCGGTGACAAGGTAGAAACCCTGCGGTATGGCGGCGCGGAGCTGGTTCGCCGAACCGTTACCGCTTCCGGCTGTTCAGTAGAAAACCTTAACGCAAGCGCTGTGCGGTTGAGCTGGACCCGAAGCAAATGTGAAGATCTGACCGTCAAGCATGTTGGAGAAGGTGGTGTCGCCCTGCTGGGAGCAACCGCATGGGTAAACGCGGTTGATTCCGGCTCAAGCGCTTTATTACTCGCGCATGAAATAGGCCATAACATCGGTCTGGATCATAGCGCAAGGCAGCCAGCCCCCGTTTTGGGTTCAAAGTACAGCTACGGACGCGGTCATGGCGTGCACGGAGAATTCGTCACCATCATGGCGTACCGCTCTTACTATGGAATGGCACCTCAAGTTGGATTTTTTTCCAATCCGGATCTTACCTGCCCAGGCGAGCACCCCTGCGGCGTTGAAGTCGGCGACCCCCTCGAGGCCAACGCTGCACTTGCCATCAACCAGGCCGCCAGTGGCGTCGCAGACTTTCGCTCTCGCACTACGCCCCATGCCATACCTCAATGTGTAACGGCAGCCGCCGACACAGACAGCGATGGATGGGGTTATGAAAACGGCGAATTATGCCGTACAAGCGCGACCGGAAATTCAACTCCCACTTGCAGCAGCACAAGCTCCGACCCCGACGGTGACGGCTGGGGATGGGAAAACGGCGTTTCCTGCAAAATTGCTGCCGGTAGCACCAGCAACACCATGCCCACCTGCAGCAGCGCCAGCGCCGACCCGGATGGTGATGGCTTTGGCTGGGAAAACAGCAGATCCTGTCGGGTTCGCTGATATCGACTGGTCGCGGACTATGTCCGCGACCAGTATGTTTAGATTTTTTTTTGGCAGTGACTGGATCACGCTTAAATCGTATGGCATGCACTCTTGCGGCGGGCGTTTCGTGTAACGTCCGGATTTCAGGAAGTGCGAAAATGGCCCGTCGTAAAAACCGATTCTACAGTGACTGACAATCCTCCTGATGAGGAGGTTTCGCTACTTGCTCCCAGGCTCGCGCCTAAAGTTATTCCCTCGTAAATATATTTTCTAAATCTTCCCCTTAGCGTAAAGTCTGGGTCCGGAAACTGACCTTCACGACCCCCATCCTTGCAGCCACCCAGGAAACCAGAACGCTTATGAAAAAGACCGGAAGCATTGACTACGTAGAGCTCCCAGCACGGAATCTGGAGGCAAGCAAAGCATTTTTTACGGAAGTATTCGGATGGTCCTTTACAGATTATGGGCCCGACTACAGCGCCTTCGCCTCGGGTCTGGATGGCGGATTCTTTCGAGCGGACAAGCGGGTCGATGCGGATGCAGGAAGCGCGCTGGTCGTGCTGTACAGTGCGGCACTTGAGGACACGCTCGCGGCAGTGGTGCGCGCCGGCGGCGACGTTAAAACAACGATTTTCTCGTTTCCGGGCGGTAGACGTTTTCACTTCTGTGATCCCAGCGGCAACGAATTTGCTGTCTGGTCGGATGTTGACTAACGACATCGTGCTTCACGCACATCGGGCAACTTGACAATGCGCATTAATGGCAAGCTATGGCTGGCGTTTTTCTGCACGCTTTCATTCTGCGTTTTTGCCATGTACTGGTTGATGCACAGCACCCTCAAGCGGGGGTTTCTGGACTACACATCCGAAGAGGCAGTCCAGCGTCTGAACATTTTGCGTGACGCAGTAATCAGTATTCATGACAAACAGAACTCTTTCGACGAACTGGCAAAGGATCCTCAACGCTGGCTCGAGCTGAAATCCATTGTCTTCTCAGAATCAAAGCCAGAAGCGTCTGATTCCCCGGACGAATCTGAGCGGGCACCCTCTCCGCGCAGTTACTATCGGGAATTCGTCAATAGCATCAGTCTGTTTGATGCAGAAAAAAACCTGCTGCTGGGTGTGATTAAAGCCGGGAGAACGATTAGCTGGATGCCAATCGAGCGCGGAGATTCCATTACAGGTTACCTCGGTTTCGTAAAGCCGGACGTGGTGGTGCGCGAAGCGGATCGGCGCTTCATGACCCAACAGCTGACGCTGTTGGGGATGATCAGTCTGGTGATTCTGCTTCTCTCCGTGGGTGTGGCAACGCTGCTTGCGCGCCGTATCAGCGGGCCAATCAAGGCACTCTCGCACCAGACCGAGGCGCTCGCGTCCGGCGACTACCGAAGACGAATGCCGGTCCGTACCCGGGATGAGATCGGCCAGCTGTGTGAGAACTTCAACAAGCTCGCACAGGCGCTGGAAGCACACGAGCAGTCCCGAGCCAACTGGATCGCGGATATCTCTCACGAGATGCGCACGCCAGTGTCCGTTCTAAAGGCGCAGATAGAAGCGATGCAAGACAATGTCAGGCCGCTGGATCAGAAAGGCCTCGCACTTCTGCATCAAAAGGTTTCAGGGCTGAGCCGGCTGATTGATGATCTGTTCGAGCTGACGCTCTCGGATGTCGGTGCACTGAGTTATCACAAAAGTGCTTTGTCACTGGATCAGCTGACAACCCTCTGCGTGGAGCAATACATGACGAAAGCGGAAGACGCAGGGCTCATGCTCAGCTTGTACATTACCGATGACAGGCCTGTCACGATTCATGGCGATCCCGCCCGTCTGGAGCAGTTGCTGAGCAACCTGCTGGAAAACGCCATTCGCTATACCGATGCAGGTGGCAAAATTGAAGTTGAACTTCAGAAGCACGCTGAATCCGTCATTTTATTGATCAGAGACAGCGCTCCGACAGTCGCACCCGCGTTACGTGACGTTATTTTTGAGCGCTTGCATCGGCTGGAAAGTTCGCGCAGTCGCAATACCGGCGGCGCCGGACTTGGTTTGGCGATTGCCAGAAACATTGTTCTGGCCCATCAGGGAACTATCCAAGCCGAAGACTCGCCATTGGGCGGACTCACAATTCGGGTTGAACTGCCCCAACCTCTGGGATAAACATCAATGAGCCAGCCTTCTGTAATCTGTATTGTCGAAGACGAACCGGATCTGGCCGCGCTGCTCAATGATTATCTGACGGCAAGCGGTTATCGCACGGAGCTATTTCATACCGGCGACAGCGCCGAAGCGTGGCTGACGGCCAACGAACCAGCGCTGATTTTGCTGGATTTAATGCTACCGGGAATTGACGGCCTGCAACTTTGCAGGAATCAACACCGCCGCTGCGCGACCCCTATCATCATGATGACCGCAAAGGTCGAAGAAATTGATCGTCTGCTGGGGCTTGAACTCGGTGCGGACGACTACATCTGCAAGCCGTTCAGTCCGCGAGAAGTGGTCGCGCGCGT
Source organism: uncultured Cellvibrionaceae bacterium (assembly GCA_964641175.1). GTDB lineage: Bacteria > Pseudomonadota > Gammaproteobacteria > Pseudomonadales > Cellvibrionaceae > CAYNST01. Next base: position 3,097 of record CAZXLJ010000031.1, on the reverse strand, counting down.
AAAGGCCGTATTGCGTCGCAGCCAGAAGGGCATTTCACCAATCAGTGCCTCTGATAGCCTGGGTGCGCCTCCTGAACTGACTGCCCCGGTCACGCTCGACGAACAGGGTTTGAGGGTGACAGTTTTCGGGGAAACCGTTGAACTGACCGAAATAGAATTCAGACTTTTTTCGTTGCTGTTTTCACATCCGGGAAGGATTTTTTCCCGTCAGCACATACTTGATCGAATCTATCAGGATTACCGCGTGGTTGGCGACAGGACGGTTGATAGCCACATCAAAAAACTGCGCAGAAAGCTGCTCACCGGTCCCGAAAGGCCGGAGCTGATACGATCAGTCTACGGCAGCGGCTACCGCTATGAAGCACCCTGACAGACTCGGCCAGGGGCGCTCTGACCCGGCAACATGGTAATCCGTCCAAACCGGCAGCGGCACCACTGCGGTAAACTGCCTGGCCTTTAATTTCTTCCGCAGTAAACCCCTTTCACAATCCTTTCACAATTCAGCCATTTTTCTTCCTCGCTGCAAAGGCAATCTGACTGTGTTCCGGCTGACGCCCAGTCACCGGGCTCAAATTTCATTTATCCGAGGAAGAAACCATGAAAAAGCTGATCCTGATCGCCGTTGCAATCGCAAGCATTACCACTCTTGCCTATGCTGGATCTGAAAAACAATGCACAACCGTAGGCCGCTTAACAGAGAATCTTGATCTTGATGAGGCTCGTGCTACCGAGGTCAAGGCGATACTCGCTTCCTACAAACAGGTCAAGGAACTCGCCATGGCGGGCCATTACGCAGAGATTCCGGCATTTATCGAAACGCGTCAAACGGCATTGACAGAACTATTAAGCGAAAGCGAAATGCAGGTGTTCAAGAAGAATGTGAGCGCATGGGCCGGCGAAATGAATTTTTCAAAGTACGTGGACCTCTCCGGAAAAAATGCAGGTATCCATAATTAACCGGACCCGGTTGATTCGGTCTCATAAACTGGTCTGTCGAGCGTTAGTTCGCAGACCGGAATGTACTCGATTTAGCTAATGCGCAAATTCTTTCAACAGGCACAGCCATGAACCTCAGAGCCCCCGTCACAGTCACCATATCGATGGTGTTCATCCTGCTGATGAGCACAGGGATTCTTCTCTATGCACTACCCTGGAATTATTTTATCGGTGCCATACATATCTGGGCTTCGTTATTCTTCATTGCCGGGACCATCCTTCATTTTAAGAACAATCTGAAAGTCTATTTAGCACACTTGAAAAACAAGCTTGGCAAGCGCGCAATGGCTGCTGGCGGCATCGGGGTCGTGTCGGTAGTGATTGGGATCGTGCTGGGCATCGCGCCATTTTCAACGGTGATGGATATCAGTGAGACACTCAAGAAAGCGGGACAGCCAGTCACTGCCGAGTACACACTTGTGAACCTGAGCGGAGGTGAATCATTACCGAGATTAAATCTGTTTATCAAGGCTGGCAGCACTTACGAATCGGATCCACAACCTGCCTTCCTGGGCTTTACTTATACAAGCGTGCCGCAGCTTGCCATATGGATGGAAACGCTGGAAGGTGAATATATTGATACGCTTTATATTACCGGTAAAACCTCCAGCTCTGGTTTCGGCAAGACTGATACTGGAAAGGTGCGCAGACCGGAAGCCCTGCCGTACTGGAGTCACCGTCGGGGAATTCAGGAAGACGATGGATATTTTGCGCCTTCGGAAAACAACTCCGACCTGGACGGGGTAACCGGAGCAACCCCACGCAGCGACTATCTTGTATCCCTGACCGCTCCGCGCATGGGCCAGTACCGGTTAATGATGGAAGTAAATCGCAGTTACGATTTCAATGAATACTACAGCAAAGACCGATTTCCAGAAGATCCCGTCTATAGCGGCGATGGCTCTTCCGGCCAGCCGTCCCTGGTGTATGCCGTCACAATTGATTCCACCGGACCCGGTAAGTATCTGCTCCAACTGATCGGTCATGGCCACCATTCGGGGGCTGACGGCACACTTTATACCGAGCTGAATGACATCACGACTGCGAAGAATATACTTTCGTTCGTTGTGGCCGATGTGGAGTAGACGCGCTGCCATCCGGGCGCCTGCTCCTCTGTATTTTCTGCTACAAAATTCTCCGGTCTTTGATATCCTCCCCTGCGGGGAGCCTGGCTGGGCCAGGACACCGAGGGAACCTCCGATTAAGTCCGGACAGCGTCTGCGCGAGCTCTGAATTGCCGCTTTTCGACAGGCAGTCAGCATGCCTTCGACGCGCCGCCTTGATCTCGCAAAGCGCTGTAAGCCAGACGCTATTCGGACTTAATCAGAGGTTCCCTGGAAGATCCAATCACACCGGGCGCGTTTATGTTCAGCAAAAATACGTTAACGAATACAGCATTAAGACTGGCAACCGTATTAACTTCCCTCTTACTTTTTTGTAGCGTGCAGGCAGCCATCATCGACAAAGGGATAACCACCTACGATTCAACTACAGGTCTTGAGTGGCTTGATCTGCCCCCGACCCTTGGTTATTCCTTCTTCGGGATAGACGAAGAATTGGCTACCGGAGGACTGTTCTCGGGGTACCGCAGGGCCAAACACAATGAGGTGTTGGAGCTGTTTTACAACATGAACCTGTATCCGAATACCGATGAAGTCACCGACCCGGCGTTGGGAGACGTACCTGTTAATGATGAGCACCGACGGTTTATTGCTCTGTTTGGCACAACGTCACATACCCCAGGTTTTGGGAGACACGCCTTGGGATATGCCGAAGACGAGAACGGTTACAACCTGGTCATGGGTCTGGACGCCATCAATTGGGCATCGATTCCACAATACGTGCTTTATCGAGGTGATAACTCGATATCCCACAACCCGAACAAGGTTTTTCTGGGAACGGGCACTTTTCTGGTGCGGAATGACCGCGTTAACCGCGTGCCCGAGATAAACGCGCAGACAGCTCCCGCGGCCTTTGGCTTATTGATCGCGGCGCTGTTGATTATTGTGGAGCGCCGAAGCCGCGGGCGCGACATCCGGGCACTTTAAGCGCAGTCCAGGTTGTGTACGAAAAGTACTTTTAACCGGGAACTTGTCTCAAC
>CAZXLJ010000030.1:4207-31379 GCA_964641175.1 uncultured Cellvibrionaceae bacterium | reverse complement strand
CGCGTAGTCGGCGATGGTCGCTCCCCGGTCATCGACACCTGGTGGCAGACCGAAACCGGCTCGCACATGATAACGCCCCTGCCGGGTGCCACAGAGTTGAAACCCGGATCGGCTACCCTGCCGTTTTTTGGCATAGAACCCGCTATTCTGGATAATGAGGGGCGAGAAGTTGAAGGGCCCGGGGAAGGGGTGCTGGTAATCAAGTCGCCCTGGCCGGGCCAGATCCGTACCGTTTACGGCAATCACCAGCGTCTCATCGATACGTATTATTCTGCCTATCCGGGATATTACTTTTCCGGGGACGGCGCCCGCCGGGATGCCGACGGCTACTACTGGATCACCGGGCGCGTGGACGATGTACTGAATGTCAGCGGGCACCGCCTGGGAACGGCAGAAATTGAAAGCGCGCTGGTCATCCATCCGGATGTGGCTGAAGCGGCGGTGGTCGGATTTCCTCACGACATTAAAGGGCAGGGCATTTACGCCTTTGTAACCTTGATGAGCGGCTCCGCGCCGAGCGAGGAATTGCAACAGAGGCTGGTGCGATTATGCGTAGAAGAAATAGGACCGATCGCCAAACCGGATATCATCCAGTGGGCACCCGCTCTGCCACGTACCCGGTCCGGCAAGATCATGCGCCGGATCCTGCGAAAGATCGCGTGCAATGAAATTGATTCGCTTGGAGACACTTCAACCCTGGCCGATCCTTCGGTGGTTGATGAACTGATTGCCAACCGCAAGAACCAGTAAGACTGTACACGGCCCGGAGGTGTCGGCGCGGTCTTCCGTTTATGCCGGAATGGCTTTCGTCGATAACATAAATAAAAAGGATACAGCGTGAAAAAAATCGATTCAGCCCGTATATCTCCGGAACTCAGCCTGAACGTTTTGTCGCAGCTGGAAATTTCGCGACTGGCGAATACCAGCGGTAGCAACATGTATGAAACTTTCCGCCAGTGTGCACTCGCCGTACTGAACACCGGCGAAGAGACTGACAGTGCTCAGGAAGTCATGGAAATCTATGACGACTTCGATATTCAGGTGATACAGCAGGAGCGAGGTATCAAGCTGGAAATGCAGAACGCTCCTGCTGCCGCGTTTGTGGATGGCGAGATGATCAAGGGGATCAAGGAGCATCTTTTTGCGGTATTGCGAGACCTCATCTACATCAATGAAGAATTGAAAGAAAATCGCGATATCGATTTCAATACATCGACGGGTATCACCAATGCGGTGTTCCATATATTGCGCAACTCCGGGGCCCTCAAAGGTAACAACGAAAGCAATCTTATCGTTTGCTGGGGCGGTCACAGCATCGGAGATGCTGAATACAAATACACGAAGAAGGTGGGTTACCAGCTGGGCCTGCGGGGTATGGACATCTGTACCGGTTGCGGGCCGGGTGCGATGAAAGGTCCCATGAAAGGAGCGACGATTGCCCACGCCAAGCAGCGCCGGGAGGGCCGCTATATCGGCATTTCGGAGCCGGGAATTATCGCGGCGGAATCGCCGAACCCGATCGTCAACCAGCTGGTGATACTGCCGGATATAGAAAAGCGCCTGGAAGCATTCGTGCGTGTCGGGCACGGTATTGTTGTGTTCCCGGGCGGGGTCGGGACCGCCGAAGAAATTCTCTATCTGTTGGGGATCCTCCTCAATCCGGAAAACCGGAAAATGAAATTCCCGCTGGTTTTTACGGGCCCACGCACCTCGGCGGCCTATTTTCAGCAGATCCACGATTTTATCGGCACTACGATTGGGCCCGATGCGCAAAAACTCTACCGGATCATCATTGACGATCCGGCAGAGGTTGCCCGCTACATGCGCGCTGAAGTGCGCAAAGTGCAGGATCACCGGCGGCAGACCCACGATGCTTTCTATTTCAACTGGTTGCTGAAAATTGCCGAAAATTTTCAGCGGCCTTTCAGGCCGACCCATGAGAACATGCGCGAACTGAATCTGCATCGGAATCAGGCTTCGCACGAACTCGCCGCAAATCTGCGCCGCGCGTTTTCCGGCATTGTGGACGGCAATGTCAAGGAGCATGGAGTGAAGGCTGTGGCGGAAAAAGGCCCGTATGAGATCAGCGGAGCGGTGGATGTCGTGGAACCCCTGGGCGAGCTGCTGCGCGCCTTTGTAGACCAGAAACGCATGAAGATTCCCGGTAAGGAATATATCCCCTGTTACCGGATCGTGAGCTAGCCATGACTGACGAAGATTCGTTTGGAGAGCTGATCTCAGGAGAAAAGATAACGCCGGTCAAGGCGGAGGTGCGGGTGCCCATTCAAAGCGTCAAAGTGGATGCCCGTACACTGGAAGAGCGACGCCTGGCGGCGGCGGCCGAAGCCCGGGTTGTGGATGATCCGCTGGCGGGTGCGCCTCCGATCCTGCTGGGTCCGCTGGATCTGATGAGCTTCAAGCGGCCGGGCGTGCAAAACGGTGTATTCCGGAATCTGCGCCTGGGCAAATATACGGTTGACGCCCGACTGGATCTGCACGGTCTTTCCGCTGATCGGGCCCGTCATGAAGTTTATCAGTTCATCAAGGATTGCATGGCCAGCGATGTCCGCGTCGCTCTGGTCACTCATGGCAAAGGTGAAGGCAGGGAGCAGCCCGCGATACTGAAAAGTCATGTGGCGCACTGGTTGACACAGCTCGACGAAGTGCTGGCTTACCACTCGGCGCAAAAGCACCACGGCGGCTACGGCGCGACTTATGTGCTGATGAAAAAAAGTGAACGAAAAAAGCAGGAGACTCGCGAAAAGCACAGCCGCAAAGAAGGCTGAATCGCGAATTATCATACGGTGCAATCATTTACTTTCTCGGCCATCGGCACCGTCGGGTCTTGCTACAAGGAGAAGTTTGGCGCGCCCCGGCAAGCGGGACTGGTGCCGGAAGCCCACGGGCAGATCCGTGTGTTTCCTCCGTACAACAGCCACGATGCCCTCGGCGATCTTGAAGGCTGTTCTCATATTTGGGTGCAGTTTGTTTTCCACCTGCAGAAAGGTCGAGCCTGGAAGCCCCGAATCAAGGCGCCACGACTCGGCGGCAACCGCAGCTTAAGCGTGTTTGCATCCCGATCACCAAAGCGGCCCAACCCTCTCGGTCTGTCGGTGCTGGCGCTGCGAGGTATTCAGATCGGTCGTGAAGAATCCTTATTGCATGTTTCAGGGCTGGATCTGGTGGAGGGGACGCCGGTGCTGGATATCAAGCCTTATGTTCCCTACGCAGACTGTCTGCCCCATGCTGTTTGTCCTCAAGCGCCAGCGCCGCCCCGGCATTCGCCGGTGCAGTTTGGCGAGGCTGCAGAAGTATTTCTGCAGGAACGCGAGCAGCGCGGTGAGCGACACTGGCGAGCGCTATTGGAGCAAACGCTGACGCTGGATCCCCGGCCTGCATTTCACGCCTGTGACGGAAGGGTTTACGGATTCAGAATTGCGGAGCTGAATGTCCGCTGGACGCATCGGCCAGCGGGCGACAGTCATCAGATCGAAGTCATTGCTATCGAAACAGTGACCTGAAAGTCTTTCGCCGGGGCCTGGCTCCAGTTGCACTACCGAGCCTTGGGTCTGGTGGGCAAAAACGGAAAAAACCACTTGGTTAACGCGGGATTGGTATTTAGAATTCGGTGCACGACCGCGCCCTCTGATCGATTTGCCTGCACTATGAGGGCCTTCAGAATTGCTCACCACAGGAAAATCAGTTATCAAACTACATACGTTTTTTCGTGTCGCCACGATCCTGTCCATTTTTGGTATTCCTTCTACGGGCTGGTGTCAGCAGTGGATGGAATATCGTTCGGAAAACGTGATCGTTTACTCAGACCGCAAACCGGCGCAGGCGCACGCCCTGATCCTGGAGTTTGAAAGATTTCGCCAGATGGCGGTATCGCTGTTGGGAGTTAAGCCTGCACCCCACGACGAAATCGCCAGGATTTACAGCTTCGCCAACGACGCCGAGTTTCAAAAGTTCGTTCCCGGGGAGCAGGTGCCGGGCCTTTATCAGGACTCTACCACCGGCCCTCGTATAGTAATCGGCGCCGAAACGGGTGTGGTCGGCTCGGACGCCCTGCTTCTTCACGATTACATTCACCACCTGCTGAGGCAGAAGCGTGCCGACCAGATGCCGCTCTGGTACGACGAGGGTTGGGCGGAATTGCTTGCGAGTGCCCAGCTTGATGCCAGCGCCGTGACGATCGGCCGGGCGCACCCGGTCCATCTGAATGTGCTCCCCGCTGAGTATCTCCCCCTCGAACAGCTGCTGCGCCCCGATATGGGGAGGAACGATCCCGAGTACTGGGACGCCTACCGGGCGACCTCCTGGCTGTTTGTGCACTTTCTAAATCTGGGACAGCATTCCGGAGAAAAGGCATACCTGGAAGCAACCGGCAAATACCTCGCGTTATGGCGAGCAGGCCAGGATCCGGTGGAAGCGTTTGAACAGGCGTTTTCCATGCATCCGCGTGCCATGGACGGCAAGCTGGGAGCCTATCTGGATACTCAGAAATGGACGCCGGTACGCATGGGAAGCGCCGAGCTGGACCGAATCATTCCGCCCCGGGCGCTTGAAAAAAATGAAATTGCTTACACACTGGGCGAGCTGGCGTTTCTGGCCGGTCAAAAAGGGCTTGCGCGGGATTATCTGAAGCAGGTCGAAGCGGACAAGAATTCGGTCGCCAATGCGCTTGCCTTGCGGGCTGTCATCGAAAGCCAGGAGGGCCAGCAGCCCCTCGCTCACCACTATCTGAAAACCGCACTGGGTAAGGGCGCGAATGAGCCGGCGGTCTTCAGCCATGCTGCTCGGGTGTTGTGGAACCGGCTGATCGCGCTACCCTCTGAAGAACAGGATTCGGCAACCCGTCTGGCGATGCAGATCCGGGAGCTGGCGAACCGGGCTCTGGCGCTGGACTCACGTAATCTGGACGCCATGCAACTGCTCTGGAGAGCCCAGTTGCAACTGGGAGAAGTTTACGAGGCAACTGACACCATGCTGCTTGCGTACCGTACAAGACCCACAGACGTGGGGCTTAACTTTGAGATTGGAAATTATTTTGTGACGGCCGAACCACCGCGCGCCGAAAAATTTCTGCGACGCGTATTGCTGTGGGATCACACTGGACGGCGGCGGCAGCAGGCCTATGCGCTGTTGCGAACCGTCGGAATGAAATCAGACACCGCGGCCAGTGATCATCGGGATGAGAGTTCCGACGAGCAGGCTGAGCCTGTCCCGTCCGTGGAGTTGGGATCGCATGACGCATTAATGGAAGCAAGCCACTGACGATAGTAGCGCCCAATGTTCAGTTCGTATTAGTGTGAGCAGGCCCTAATACAGGTATTTCTACAGTCCCCACCCTGAGGATGTAACATTCACCGCTCGGTCATTGAAGGATCAGGAGATAAACCCGATGAAATACGTTTATGCCAACGGCATGCTGGCCACCGCTCTGCTTCTGTTATCCGGTACGGTCAGTGCTCAGATTTATGCGGGAGTCGCACTGGGGCGCTCTGACTATTCCTTGAATGGCGAGGCGGCCACCACACTTAACATCAACGTCGGTGGATTTTTTGCACCCAATCTGGCGGCTGATTTCGATTTTGTGGATCTGGGAAAATACAACAATTTTCCCGATGGCAGCTCGCTGGACCTCGGCGGGTACAACGTTGCACTCAAAGCGGTGATTCCGTTGAATCCGCAAATAGAACTTTACGGCCGTCTGGGGCTGTTTCTGTGGGAAGTCAAACATGGCTCCATGGGCAAGATCGATGATGGCGTTGATCTGAGTTACGGACTTGGTGGCAGTTACAAGGTGCAATCCAATATTAGCGCCTTTGCCGAATTCAACGGCTACAACATGGGAAATCTGGACGTAACCGCACTGAGTATCGGTGGCCGGTTCAGTTTCTGACGAGTCCTTGTCCGCATCGGCTTGAGATTTTACTAAAAATAATTAAGATAGCCGCCGGTGGCTGCCGGGCAAATATTCAATCCTGGAGAGTTTTCATGAAGCTTCGCACGGCATCAATTTTTCCTCTACTCTGGAGTTTCTGCATCGCAGGGTGCAGCTTTATGGGTGTCACGGAATCCGAAACGACGCCGGTCGCCCCGGCGCTTATTGAAGCGGACACCGCTGCGCCACGGACGACCGAATACGAGTGGATGTCCATTTCCAAGTGGTACCGGATGCACGCGGATGATGTTGAAATCGCCCGGGCGGGCAGCGCCGATGTCCTGTTTATTGGCGATTCAATTACCGAGAGCTGGGATTGGAATGACGGCCATGACCTGGTATTTCAGGAAATTTTCGGGCGATACCGTACCGCGAATTTCGGCATTGGTGGAGACCAGACCCAAAACCTGTTGTGGCGGTTGCGTCACGGACTGGTGGGTAATCTTGACCCCAAAGCTGTGGTTATTCTGATCGGCGTGAATAATTTCAATCATGGAGGCCATTCGGCGGAAGAGGTGTTTTCCGGGGTGAAGGCGGTTGTCGCGCAGACCAGAACCAATTATCCCAATGCAAAAATACTGGTGAACGGTATTTTTCCATTCAATCAGTCTGCGGCCAGTCCGAGTCGGGCATTGGCGCAGACCACCAACCAGCTCCTGCAGAGTCTGGATAACGGCGAGGATGTTATTTACCGCGATTCGGGAGAATTATTTCTCGATGACAGAGGCAATATCATTCCGAGCCTGATGGAAGATTTTCTTCATCCCAGTGCAGCGGGCATGCGTCTATTCGGCAAACAGATTGAACCCATCATTGCTGAGTGGCTTTCGGAAGCCGGTAGTGGCGCCGCGAAAATGCCGCGATTGTTCCATTCAAACGGGCGCGTCCTGGCACTGGAAATCAGCGATCACGCTCGCTAACGGCGGCCACCGGTAAAACCGGAGGCCGGCGCGGTCTGCGGTCAGGCAGAGCCGCGACCGCCCGAGGTGCGCGGCCGCTGGGACTTGTTGCCACCGGCCGGCTTGTCGGTGGAGGGGCGGGGCGAACCGGTTCGTCCCGAGCCACGCTGGCCGCTGTCGCGTCGGGCGTCCGGCTGTTGCGACCGGGGTCCCCGCGATGCTCTCGGGTTGGCAGGCGCGGCGGCGTTTGCCGGATTTTTGATCTTGGGCTTTTTCGGCTGCTTGATGGGGGCATTAAGAGATCTTGATTCCGGGAGCCGGTGTTCGGGCTCGAAACCGTCGATTTCATCGCGGGTCAGTTTACGCTTGATTAACCGTTCAATGTCCCCCAGTTGCTTGAACTCGTCGGCGCTTACCAGCGAGATGGCTTTGCCTTTGGCACCTGCACGACCGGTGCGTCCAATTCTGTGGACATAATCTTCAGGCACGTTGGGAAGATCGTAGTTAACCACGTGGGGCAGTTCGACGATATCAATACCGCGTGCCGCAATGTCGGTGGCGATCAGTATGCTGACCCGACCGCGTTTGAAATCTTCGAGAGCCTTCATGCGCGCGGTCTGGCTTTTGTTGCCATGAATGGCCGCCGAGCGGATACCGTCACGTGCAAGCACGGTAACCAGTTTGTTGGCGCCGTGCTTGGTCTTGGTAAACACCAGTACCTGTCGCCAGTCGCGGGTGCGTATGAGGTGACTGAGCAGTTCCGCCTTGCGTGCCTTGTCGACAGGGTGGAGCCACTGTTGTACGGTAGTCGCCGTCGTATCACGCGGGCTGACATTGATCTCCAGTGGCGGCTGGGTCATCAGGCTTTTGGCCAGCGTGCGGATATCTCCGGAGAAAGTCGCGGAGAACAGCAGGTTTTGCCGATTCTTCGGCAGCAGATCCAGAATTCGCTGGATATCGCGAATAAATCCCATGTCGAGCATCTTGTCGGCTTCATCCAGGACCAGGATCTCCAGGTCACTGAACTTGATTGCATTTTGCTGGTAAAGATCCAGCAATCGACCCGGTGTGGCGACCAGGATGTCGGCGCCTTTGCGCAGGCTCTGCATTTGTGGATTAATCTTGACGCCGCCGTATACGACGACCGATTTGAGATTCATGTACTTGCCGTAAGTGTCGACACTTTCGCTCACTTGCGCGGCCAGTTCGCGGGTGGGGGCCAGGACGAGGGCGCGGACACAATTGGATTTAACCGGCGTGCCCACGGACAGGCGCTGGAGCAGCGGCAGGGTGAAGCCCGCCGTCTTGCCGGTCCCGGTCTGGGCGGCGCCCATGACGTCCCGGCCTTCAAGTATGGCCGGGATCGCTTGCGCCTGAATTGGTGATGGTTCGGTATAGCCTTTCTCTTCCACGGCGCGAAGCAGCGGTTCGGCCAGGCCGAGAGACGTGAATAACATAGGAATGTTTACCTTCGAATACAGATCGCGTTCCTGGGGATCTTTGATAAAGTCCGGATCGCGGCGGGTGAATGCAGATAAAGGACCTGCAGTCTTAATAGACTGGAGCCATGCCGAGCATGGTCCGCGACGGCATGCTAGCAGGACAGCAGGTAAATGTCATCTTTAGCGGTATCCAGTGACCAGCAGTGAAAAGAGACGAGTGCGGAAACATCATCTGAGACGACAGGAAAAGGTGGCAAATGGGTGAAGGGTGGAGAGTGCGGACGAGTGCGGGATTGCGCTCGTGGGTGATCATGGCGTTGCTGGCGCAGCTCACGGGCTGCTCCAGTCTCAGTAAACAGGAGTGTCTGAATGCAGACTGGTTCATGATCGGACTGGAGGACGGGAGCGCAGGTCGCAGCCTGGATACCATCGGCGCGCATCGAAAATCCTGTGCAAAGATCAATGTGACGCCGGACCTGGATAATTATGAGCGCGGCCACAACAAGGGCCGTGTCAGCTACTGTTCGGTCGTCAACGGTTTCAAACTGGGAGATAGTGGCGGCGAATATAACGGCATTTGTCGCGGCCTGTCGGAACGTGAATTTCTCCAGGCTTTCGATGCAGGCAAGTTCCGCCATGAAATACGTACCGAGTTGGAGGAATTGCAGCGCCATATCAACCGTACCGCCAAGAGAATGGAAGATCTCGACAATGATGCGGCGCAGCACGAGCATCAAATTGTATCGGCGGCATCCACGCCGGATTCACGCAGCGCCGATCTGGCCATCATCCGCCAGCTGGAAGAAGAGCGGAACCGGCTTTTGATCGATATTGAAAATGCCAGAGCAAGTCGGACCATTCTGGAAAATGAATTGATTCAGCTAATTGCTGATCAGCGCCGCGAAGGTTATCCGTAGATCTTTCAAAGGGTCAAAGGTGTGTCGGCGATAAATTTCGGGCCTGTTCGAGGGTCATGGAGGAAATCAAAATGAAAATTACCGTCTTCAGCGCAAAAACCTATGATCGACAGTTTCTGGAGACCGCCAATCAAGGGAGTGGTCACGAGCTGAAATTTATAAATACCCGGCTTTCACCGGAAACAGCTCCGATCGCCTTTGGCTCCGAAGGTGTTTGTCTGTTTGTGAACGATCAGGGCAGCGCTGAGGTGTTAACGCAGCTATCCCGGGCGGGCGTGAGACTGATCATATTGCGATGCGCAGGTTTCAGTAATATCGACCTGGCGGCGGCCAGGGCGCTTGGGCTGACCGTCGCCCGAGTGCCTGCATATTCACCTCATGCCGTGGCCGAACATGCACTGGCATTAATACTTTCCCTCAATCGCAAAATCTACCGCGCCTATAACCGGGTCCGGGAGGGGAATTTTGCGCTTGAGGGACTTCTGGGGTTTAACCTGACCGGTAAGAATATTGGCATTATCGGAACCGGCGCCACCGGCGCGGCGCTGGCTAAAATACTGACCGGATTTGACTGTGGTCTCTATGCATACGATATTGCACGCAACCCTCAGTGCGAGGCCATGGGTGTTCAATATGTGGATCTTGCGACGCTGCTGGCGCAGGCCGATGTCATTTCCCTGCACTGCCCCCTGACACCAAAAACGCGGCACCTGATCGATGCCGCTGCCATTGCCGGAATGAAACCCGGGGTGATGCTGGTCAACACCAGCCGCGGTGCGGTTATCGACACCCCGGCTGTGATTGATGCATTGAAGAGCGGGCATATCGGCAGTCTCGCGCTGGACGTTTACGAAGAGGAAGAAAACCTGTTTTTCGAAGATCTCTCGGATAAAGCGATTTCCGACGATACTTTTGCACGACTTCTTACTTTTCCGAACGTGCTGATCACAGGGCATCAGGCGTTCTTTACCCGCGAAGCACTGAGCGCTATTGCCGAGACGACCCTGGCCAACATCAATGCGTTTGTCGACACGGGCGTGCCATTGCATCCTGTCAAAGAGATTTAAATGATGGACACCCCGCGGCAGCCGGTTTACGACATGCGCGACGTTTCGACAGGAAGCCGGATCTCATAGGTGTAGTGGCCATTGACTGCATCGATGGTCATGCTCCCTCCATGCAGCGCCACGATAGCTTCAATGATTTTTTTACCCGAGCCTTTGTGAAGCCGTTGAAGGTCGGGACGGGTCTCGATTTTAATTTCCTCATTCACCGAAGCTGCTTTCGAAGAAATGCGAACTGCAATGACCGGTGTCCTGTCGGTGGTGAGCGCACAATGCACAGCCATTGCGCCGGGCTTGGCCCCATGCAGCAGCACGTTGTCGAAAATGTTTGATACCAGGCGCTGCAGCAGACTGGGCATCCCGGTAACATGAAGTGGCCGGGCAATTTCTGCCGAGATTTCGATTTCGGCATCTTCCAGAAGAGGCCGGTAGCTTTCCAACATGGTGTCAATAAGGGAGCTCAGTTCGACCGGCTCGAACCGCTGCGCCAGCTCACCTGATTCAAGTTCGACTATCAGCAGTGCCGAATCGAAATGGCGCAGCAGGTTATCCAGTTCCGAGCCGGCCCTGTCAAGGGCGTGGGAAATCTGTTCCCGGGAGGCTTCCGGGTCACCTGCATCTTCAAGGTGATTTTTCAGGATACACAGGGGAGTCCGCAAATCGTGCGCCAGACCGCTGCTGACATGCTTGAGATTGGCGACGAGCATTTCAATTTTCTGAAACATTCCGTTGAGTTCCCGAGTAAGCAGCTCGAACTCGAAACTGCCGTCGCGTCGGGAAAGGCGGGTGTACAGTTTGCCGTGGGCGACGGCCTGAACCGCCTGAATAACGGCGCGCAGTCGCGAAGAAAAAAATACACCAAACAGAATTCCGAAGGCAGCGCCCACCAGCAGTGAAATGACTACCGTCCAGAGAACTGCACGTTGCACCGCGGAACGGAAATCATCAATAGCCGACAGGTTGGAGCCGATTCCCAGAAGGTAGCCATTGTCAAGCTGCCGATACAGGATCAGGTAGCGGTGTTCATCACCATGGCGGTTTTCAATAAGATGCCAGCCTGGCTGGCTGGAGGGAGTCGGAAAGGGATCGAAGATAGTCTGACCTTCCGCATTTTCCACGACGTACAGCAACATGTTGGCGGGCGTGCGCCGGTCTATGCGCTCCTCGGTTTCTTCCAGAACTTCCGCCAGACCTTCTTCCTGATACTCGTACAGCAAAAACTGCATCTCGGTATTGATGCGCGCCCGGATCTGCTGCTCCATATAATTTCTGCCAATAAGCATGATCAGTGCCAGCACGCATAATAATGACAGCGAAAAAATCACCACATAGAAAAGAGCAACGCGGAACCAGATGGATCTGAGCAGGGTTTTACTGAATTGCAAGCCGGTACCCTTCACCGCGAACGGTCTCGATCATCGAGGCCTCACCGGGCTTGTCGACCTGGGCACGTACCCGGCTGATGTAGGTCTCGACAATATTGGTCGAAGGATCGAAGGAGAAACCCCAGACCTCCTGTAGTAGCATTTTTCGTGTAACTGTCTGGCCTGCGTGAGAAGCGAGAAATTCGAGGAGGCGATATTCCATAGGCTTGAGAGACAGCTCTTCCTCATCCTTGAAAACGCGTCTCTCCATCCGGTCGATGGAGAGCCATTTTGCATCCAGCCGCGCCGGCAGCTGTGACTTTGAAGAGCGGCGCAGGAGCGACTGTACACGCGCCCACAGTTCGTCAAATTCGAAAGGCTTTACCAGGTAGTCATCGGCATAACGCAAGCCGCCAACCTTGTCAGCAACGGAGCCCAAGGCGGTCAAAAACAGCGCGGGGGTTTCGTCACTGGCTTCCCGGCGTTGCCGCAACCAGGTCTCCCCGTCGCCATCCGGAAGCATGCGGTCAACAATATAAAGATCGAAGGTCTCAGCCTCCGCGAAACGGAGGGCGGTCGCCAGGTCGGATGCATGGCGGACGTGAGAGGCCAGCTCCCCAAGCTTTCTGCTCAGGTAGCTGGCCAGGCTTTCGTCGTCTTCCAGTAGAAGTATTTTCATACAGCAAGGAGAAAATGGCGTTTCACTGGAAAACTAGCGGTCTTCCCGTACGGAAAGTACTTCGCCGGTTTTTGCATCAACGGAAACTTCAAAGCGTTTGCCTTCGGCGACGACGTAGACATCCACTTCATACTCAACATTAAAGCTGTTTTTCTCAATCTCCGCTTCATAAGCGCGTCCGCCAGTTTCCTTTTCGGCAAGATCGATGGCCTGCTGCAATGTAATTTTGGCATTTTCAAGCTTCTCCGCCACTTTGGACCCGGCGAAAGCAGGTACGGTAAGTACGCTGGCTGCCAGAACGATGGTTGCTGACTGTGCGATGGATTTAAACATAATAATTACCTCGTTGTCGTGTTGTCGTGTTGTCGTGTTGTCGTGTTGTCGTGTTGTCGTGTTGTCGTGTTGGGGTGGAACAGGCTCCGGATCGGTAAAACCCTGACCGGATGTTGTCGCTCTGGCGACGCCGGAGTCAGTGGCTTGCGAAAGAGTCCAGCCAAAGCCCCCGGAATTCACGTTGCTCTGCATTCTTCAATTTTTTGCACTTGGTGCCCTTGATGGAAAAACCACCATCATCACTCAGGATCATGAACCGGTCGGTATTTTCGGGTGTGAAGAACGCTTCCGGATTAAATCCTTCGGGCAGACCGGTCGCAATTTTTTCCGGTCGATCAGCACCGCCGCGCCAGCTGAAAAGGGTTGAGCGGTCGTCGTCATCGCCAGAATCTCCGGCAGCAATAATGTACTGTCCCTTCCAGGAACTCAGGCCCCTGATCCCCAGACCTTCCAGGTCAACTTCAATAGGTTTGCTGAATTTTGGAGGTTGGCCATTAACGACTTCACGCGGATTATCCAATGGCACTATCAAGGCTTTGCCATCCGGTACAGGATTTCTGAAACCGATAAAAACGCCGCCTTCATGGCGAGCTGTCATGCCCTCGATATTGACCCCATAGTCAGCTTCGGCGGCGCGGGTGGCAGCCTTGCCGAGATTGTAAGAACTAAAATCCGGATGCTTGATCATCGAGTCAAGCAGGTTGTCATACGGCTTACCCTCGAGCTGCACGCTGTTTTTTTGTGCATCGTAAGTCAAAGCGAAAAAATAATACCGCTCTGACTTCTGGCGACCTTTTTTATTTCGGGCGTGAGAGGTCAACCAATATGAGACGCCGTCCAGTTCGGTCGCCGCTTCCAGATCCAGTTCTGCTTCAACACCTAAAACGGCAGACTTGTTTTGCGGATCGCGGGCAAATGTTTTTGCTGTATCAGCGAGAGAAAATGACTCTACCGGGTCCCCACCGATGCGAGCGTCGTAAATACGCAGCGTATTGTTCTCGTCATCGGCGACCATAAAGCGTGAATCCGTGAGGGGAATTGCACCGGAAGCGTCGCAGGTGCCCTTGAAGACGACCTGATTTTTGGTCAGGTCAGCAGCGGCCGCGCTAAACGACAAGGCGGTGAGTCCAATACTCAACATGACCAAGGGACTCTTCAACTTCTGCAATCTCATCATGTGGACCTCTATTACTGTGCCTGAATTTGTTTACCAGCCGCGAATTTGCCAGGGCGCTGTCGGCTTGCCGGTGCGTGTGATTACAAATTAGTGCTTATCCAGAGGGGAGTAAAGTTACAGATTTGTAACCTGATGTCAGGAAGATATGGCACAGCAGGAGAACCTTGGGCGACCGGAACTGTCTTAACCATCGCCTCCCAATCACCGCAAAGGAGAGTTCCTCGTGCAGAATCATTGCGATACCCACGTACACACGGTTGCCAGTACCCATGCGTACAGTACGGTACATGACTACTGGGCGGTGGCGGCACAGCGCGGTATACAGCTATTTGCCGTCACGGACCACGCGCCTACAATGCCGGACGGGCCGCATTATTGGCATTTCGGTAATATGAAAATATTGCCCCGGTTGCAAAATAACGTGGCGCTGCTCCGTGGAATTGAGGCCAATATCCTGCCCGATTTTCGAGGTGTTGACATTCCTCCCAACCTTGAACCTTTCCTCGATATCGCGATTGCCAGCTTTCACGAACCGGTGTTTACTCCCGGCGACAGCAGGCATAACACGCAGGCAGTGGTGGCAGCTTTCCGTTCGGGCGCAGTACAAATCTTTGGCCACCCCGGTAACCCGAACTTTCCGATCGATCCGGAGGAAGTCGTGCGAGCTGCGAGGGATTGCAATGTCGCGATCGAAATAAACAACAGTTCATTTACCCACTCACGTCGGGGCAGTGAACCCAATTGCGTGCACTTGCTCGAATTGGTAGACCGGCTGGACTGGAAAGTCGTATTCGCAAGCGACTCTCACAGCGCTTTCCAGCTTGGACAGGTCGAGCAATGCGTTGCCAAAGCCGGTGAGATTGGATTTCCATGGGAGCGCGTATTGACGCGAGACCCGGTGACGCTACTGACCTTTCTGTCTGAGCACGATAAGCCGGTGGCGAAGGAATTGATGGCATGGGCACTCACGTTGCCGACGCAGGCAACAAGCTAAATATCCATTCTGAATTAAACGCATCGGCATTATCAAAAATCCGCTGAAGATCGCGCCTGAGTTTCGACTAAAAATACATGTCTGCGAGATCCGGGGCGGCTATCTGTCGCAAACTGGCGCCCGGAAATGTATTTTCAGTTTCTATTTGTGTGACCGAAGACTATATGCATGGCGGCTGAACTAGAATTTGAACAGGTTTACGGATAATGTCCGCTTGATTGTCACGGATCGTGCCAGGGAAAAATCTTCAGGTACAAGCCTGCACCTTTATGAAATCGGTAAAACGTCATGCATGAGAACGAAATACTGGTCTTGATTTTTTCCACTTTTGTGATGGCAGTGGGGTTGTTTTATACAAAATCGTTTCGCAGTCTGGCCTATTTCCCGCTGGTGCAGGCTTCATTTATTGCCTTGTGGTGTGCATGGCTGGCGACCAACCTGGAACATCTATTTTATCCGTCAATATTCAACGCGCTGGAACACATCGGGTATTTGGTCAACAGCATTTTATTTGTGTCCTGGTGTTTACTGATGGCGACCCGGGCCAAGGTGCGAGCCGGTGATTAGCCTGCTTGCGGCCGCCTCTGCCGTGCTCTACATGTTTACCTTCGTCTTCCTTCTGGCGTCCAGACGTGTTCGATTGCATGGAGCGGTCAGATCGGTTTTATGTTGCGTCAGTTTCATTGCTGCGACGGTTCATGTTTTTAATTTCTGGGCCTGGTGGGGGATCGGCGTTCAGGCGCAAGTTTACGAAAATTGGGGTGATTATCTGCAGATTCTCCAGCCGGCGCTTTGGGGCATGCTTTTCTATGTGATTGTTCAGGTTGAACAGCGTGAGAAGCTCGAACAGAGTCGGCGAAATCTGCGCGATGTCGTGGAAAATATGCCCGTCATACTTCATGCCTATGACGCGGAAGGCCGCCCGCTGGCGTGGAACCGCCACGCGGAAGTGGTCACCGGGTACCAGCGCGAAGAGGTCATCGGACAGAAACAGATTCTGTCCGAAATGTTTTCAGATGCGGAATACTGCGAGCAGTTGCTCGCAGAATGCCGTGCCGGCGGCGCCGGCTATTCTCACCGGATACGACCGATCCATTGCAAGTCCCAGGCTGAAAAGCAGATTGCCTGGTACAACATCTCACATAAATTTCCCATTGAGGGCTGGGCGAACTGGGGTATTGGCCTGGATGTGACAGAGCAGGTCACCGCGCAGCGGGAACTGGAGCATATGGCGACCCACGATGAATTGACGGGTCTGGCCAACCGGGCGCTTCTGCGAGACCGGCTCAAATACGCGCTGGTTGATTCCAGGCGTAATGAGCGCCGGGGCGCTTTGCTATTGCTTGATCTGGACCATTTCAAAATGATCAACGATGCACACGGCCACCCGGCCGGTGATCAGCTGCTTTGCCGGGTTGGCGAACGCCTGGCAACGTGCCTCAAGTCGACCGATACCCTGGCTCGCTTCGGCGGCGACGAATTTGTCATCCTGCTTGAGAGGATCGGTCAGCCAGAGGAAGCGTCAATGGTGGCAGAGCGAATTATCGCGACCCTCACCAACAAGCCTTTCGAGGTGAGCGGTCAGGAAATTCGCGTGCGTACCAGCATTGGCATCACGGTGTTTCCGGATGATGACCTGCGCCTGGATGAATTGATCAAGCACGTCGACCTGGCGCTATATGCCGCCAAGGAAGGTGGTCGCAATGGCTATCATTTCTATTCACGTGCCATGCACAACAAATTGCGCTGGCAGCATCGGGTGGCCGAGAGGCTGCGGGATGCGATGAGCAATGATGCGTTTGGTTTGCATTACCAGCCACAGGTGTGCGTGCGCAGCCATACCGTGGTAGGTCTGGAAGCATTGATTCGGTGGAACGCATTTGATGAAGTCCCGTTGTCACCGAGCGTTTTCGTCCCGATCGCCGAAAACATGGGAATTATGCCAAGTCTGGGAACCTGGGTGGTGCAGGCAGCGTGTCGGCAGGCTGCGGCCTGGAACAGCATCCACATGAACATGCCGTTATCCGTGAATCTGTCGGCGGTGCAGCTGTTCCAGCCCAATCTGGTGGAATCACTTGTCACCATCGTCGAGAGCCATTGCATCAGTCCGGAAAATATCGAATTCGAGATAACCGAGACCGCCGTGATGCGAAATATCGACAGCGCATTGGCGACCATGCGCAAGCTGGTATCCCGGGGCTTCCGGATAGCGCTGGACGATTTCGGGGTGGGGCATTCGTCCCTCGGATACCTGAAACGTTTTCCGGTCTCCAAAATCAAGATTGACCAGTCTTTTGTGCAGGGGGTGGAGACCGATCGGGTGAATGCTGCGATAGTGCGAAGCGTTATTGGTCTGGGCCACAGCATGAATATGAAAGTGCTTGCCGAGGGGGTTGAGACGCCGGGCCAGTATCAACGCCTGAGTGAGGAAGGGTGTGATTACGTGCAGGGCTTTTTCTACAGCAAGCCCCTGATGGCCGAGCTTGTCCCGGCCTATATCGCCGGCCGGGTGTCCCCTGATGGCGGGGGCAAACAGCCGCATTGATTATTGTGCCGCAGAGCACTCCATCACCAAGGCTTATACGGCAGGAATTTGCCATTCATGGTGATAACCACCCGGTCTCCTTTCGGATTTTCTTCCTTGGCGATATCCATGGAAAAATCGATTGCACTCATAATTCCGTCGCCGAACTTTTCGTGAATCAATTGTTTCAAGGTGTCGCCATAGACGCCGACGATCTCGTAAAGCCGGTAAACAAGTGGATCCTGGGGGATTGCGAAATCCCAGCTCTTGTGGGGACATTCCATCAGGCAGGCCTTGCTGTCCTCGGGCAGCTGCAACAGACGGCACAGCGCGTCTGCGGTCTGGGCGGGCATGCTGTTCATGCCGAGACAGGCAGACGTAGTCCACACCGGGGACATGCCGATCTCTGCGGCGATAGCTTCCCAGGTCAGATTCATCTCCGTTTTTGCGCGGAAGATCATTTCGGTCACATCGATTCGGGTCATGGGTTTTCCTCGGACGGAATGGCGCAGTGCAGATAGCGATCATCATGCCAATGTCCGGTGATGAATCCGTCAGCCAGTTGAGGGGCCGGAATATCAGGAATATTGCCGCCCCACGGGATAGTACGGGGCGCGAGGACGTGTCCTCACTTTTGTCCGGCTGCACTGTGATGGGGCGGAAGACTGCCTGCCAGTCCGTTTGCGGGCATGGTTCGCCGAGGGTCTCTAGTCCTTGCTCAAGTGAGCCAGTTCGTGGGCGTGTTTGTCCCAGTTCCTGCCATCGAAAGGAACGATCTCAAGATGCGGAGGTTGTGGCTCCAGACAGCGGACGTTGACGTCATAGCCATCCGGGTTGGAGCGGGGAACATAGAAGGGTTTGATACCGCAGGTCTTACAGAAGGTGTGCCTGGCAACGCCGGTTCCCCAGGTATAGGTAGTGAGACTATCTCTGCCTTGCAGTCCAGTCAGTTTTGTGCGGGGCACAATGTAGTGAAGATACCCCGCTTTGGAGCAGATCGAGCAATTGCATTCGCTGCAGGTTACAGATTCCGGCGCTTCCAGATCAAAGCTGATTGCGCCGCAATGGCAGCTACCTTTGTATATCACAAGCTTTTCCTCCGGTCTCAGGCCGGCTTAAAACGCTCTCAAGCCGTAAACAAATGTTTTGCAGTCCCCTTATCGAAGTGCCAGAACATCCTGCATGTCATAGCAGCCGGGAGATTGCGACTGCAGCCACACCGCGGCCCGGACCGCTCCGGCTGCAAAGGCCGCGCGGCTGGATGCTTTATGCGTGATTTCAACCCGCTCTCCGTCCGCCAGAAACATGACAGTGTGGTCGCCGACGACGTCTCCCCCGCGAACGGTCGCAAAGCCGATGCTGTTTTTGTCCCGCGCTCCAATCTGACCTTCACGCCCGTAGATCGCAACCTCCTGCAGATTTCTCCCCAGCGTCTCGGCGACGACTTCCCCCATCCGCAAAGCGGTGCCGGAAGGCGAGTCCACTTTATGGCGGTGATGCGCTTCCACAATTTCAATATCTGCGTGGGGGCCGAGTATCCGGGCCGCGGTTTCCAGCAGCTTCAGGCAGAGATTGACACCCGTACTGAAGTTGGCGGCGATGCATAACGGGATATTTTTCTGCAATTCAGTCAACTGCTGTTTCTGGGCGTCTGAAAATCCGGTCGTGCCGATGACCACACCGGCCTTGCCATGCGCAGCGCACAGACGGGCGTGTTGCAGCGTCGCATCAGGCGTCGTAAAGTCGATCAGCACATCGAACGCTTCCAGTGCGTCGGCGAGATTGTCCCGGATGGTCACACCTGTTTTCCCCATGCCTCCCAGTTCCCCGGCGTCGGTACCGATTAGCGAACTGCCGGGCCGCACGATAGCCGCGGTTACCCGGGCGGCGGGGTTCAATGAAGCAGCAAGAAGCAGGGCTTTGCCCATGCGGCCGTTAGCGCCGGCGATTGCGATTCTGGTGGACATGAGGGGGAAATTCCGTAGTAGTTGCTGTGGATCAAAGAGTTCAGATCAAGGAAATAATAGTGCCGGATGCGTCCTGGATTTTTGCAGGAGCCGCATAACCCGCCGCTTCGGGTAACGTTCAGGCCGGACCGCGTTCATTGTCGCCATTGGAGCGTTTCACGTGGGCTGTCAGGACCTGCTGCATGGCCTTGTTGACCGGGATATCGAGTACGGTGCACCGGGATTTGGGCATGTAAATCAGAAAGCCGCCTATCTGATAGCTCAATGGCAAATACACCGCCATCAGATTATCCATTTCTCCGAGGCTGGCTTCTTCATTGGTCACAAAACCGATCATATGCATATCGTCATCGATTTTTACACTGACCACCCTGCTGAGGTTTTTCTGCTGTTGGCCACCGGCAAAAAACATCAGCAATTCTTTTGCGCTGGTATATAACGTCTTGACGACTGGTATGCGCTCGATACTCCGATCCATTGCGGAAAACAGGTATTTCGTAAAATAGGTCTGGACCAGAATCCCCATGGAAAAAATTATCAGTACGGCAGAGATGACACCCATACCGGTGATGTACCATCCTTCGGGGAGTAGCCACTGCAAGGGAACTTTCAGTACGTCTTCAGCGGTAAGAAACAGCCAGTACAAAAGTCCGAAGGTGAAAACCAGCGGCAGCGTAAAGAGCAACCCAGTGAAAAATATATTGGCGAGTGATTTCATGGTGCTGGCCCAAGTGTCGGCATTCGCGGCGCAGGCCGCTATCAATCCGGGTGCCGGGCCGGGTAAAGCCTGAATTAATCCGGACCGCCTCGGCGGCGCGATGAAGACGCAATGGTGCTCAGGTCTAACCCGGCTTAGAGCTTCATGTCACCGAAAAAATTTTTCATCCCTTCAAACCAGCTGCTTTGCTTGGGAGAATGCTTGGTGCCGGTCATGCTGGATTGCAATTCCCGCAGCAGTTCTTTCTGTCGACCGGTCAGATGGACAGGGGTTTCTACTACCACGCGACAAAGCAGATCACCAGGCGGCCCTCCACGGACGGAAGTTACACCTTTGCCTCGCAGCCGGAACAGTTTGCCGGTTTGCGTTCCTTCCGGGACTTTCAGTTTGACCCGTCCGTCCAGTGTAGGGACTTCAAGCTCGCCGCCCAGACATGCCTCGACGATGCCGATTGGTACTTCGCAATAAAGGTCGCGCCCGTCACGCTGAAAGAATTCATGGTCGCGTACCGCAATCTGCACGTACAGGTCGCCATTTGAGCCGCCGTCGCCACCGGCTTCGCCTTCTCCGGCGAGGCGAATGCGGTCACCCGAATCGACCCCGGCGGGGACCTTGACGTTAAGTGTCTTGGTTTCTTCGATACGCCCGTGTCCGCTGCAGTCGGTACAGGGATCGGAAATCATCTTGCCCTTGCCGCGACAGGTCGGACAGGTTTGCTGCACGGAGAAGAATCCCTGCTGCATGCGCACCTGGCCATGTCCGCCACAGGTCGAGCAGTTAGTGGGTTTGGTTCCAGGTTTGGCGCCGGAGCCGCTGCAGGTTTTGCACGATACCAGGGTAGGCACCTTGATCTTGACCGAGGTTCCCCGCACCACTTCTTCGAGGCTTAACTCCAGGGTATAACGCAGGTCCGAACCGCGGCTGGGGCCGCCCCGTCCGCCGGCAGCGCCACCAAAGATATCTCCGAATACGTCGCCGAAAATATCGCTGAAGTTACCGAAGCCGCCCGCACCCCCGCCCATGCCGGCGCCTTCCACCCCCGCATGACCGAACTGGTCGTAGGCGGCCCGCTTGTTTTTATCCGACAGTATTTCGTAGGCTTCGCTGGCTTCCTTGAATTTATCTTCGGCTTCCTTGTTGCCGGGATTTCGATCGGGATGAAATTTCATTGCGACGCGCCGATAGGCCTTTTTCAGGTCCTGTTCGGTCGCGTTCCTCGCTACGCCCAATACTTCGTAATAATCTTTTTTTGCCATGCGATGCCACGATTCCTGTTATCTACAACCTGTTGACACGACAAAGCAGGGCTCGGCCCTGCATGATGTCGGAGGACCTGAAGTCCTCTTGCTAGCCATTGTCACGTGGCTTACTTGTCTTCTTTTACTTCTTCAAACTCAGCATCCACCACGCCGTCTTCCGCTTTCTGACTGGACCCTGTGCGTCCAGGATCAGCCTGGGCGCCGCCTGCGCTTGATTGCTGTTCTGCATAAAGCTTCTGGGCCAGATTGCTGGACGCCTCGCTCAGCTTCTTCGTAGCTTCTTCAATTTTTTCTTTATCGTTACCCTTGACGACCTCTTCGGCGTCTTTAACGGCAGCCTGGATTGCACTCTTCTCATCCGCAGACGCCTTGTCACCTGCTTCTTCAAGCGTTTTGCGGGTCGCATGAATCAATCCCTCCAGAGTATTGCGCGCCGTTACTATCTCTTCGAACTTGCGATCCGCTTCGGCGTTGGCTTCGGCATCCTTGACCATTTTCTCGATTTCGTCGTCGCTCAATCCGGAAGATGCCTTGATCACAATAGACTGCTGCTTGCCGGTCGCCTTGTCTTTCGCCGAGACGTTCAATATGCCATTGGCATCAATATCGAAAGTCACCTCAACCTGAGGCATGCCTCGCGGCGCAGGCGGGATATCGGCCAGATCGAATCTGCCCAGGGATTTGTTCTGCGAAGCCTGCTTGCGTTCGCCCTGTACGACGTGAATTGTCACAGCAGTCTGATTATCTTCCGCGGTGGAGAACACCTGGGATTTTTTAGTCGGAATCGTCGTGTTCTTTTCGATCAGCGGCGTCGCGACTCCACCCATGGTTTCGATACCCAGGGTCAGCGGTGTTACGTCGAGCAGCAAAACGTCTTTCACATCTCCAGACAGAACAGCACCCTGAATGGCGGCACCAACTGCGACGGCTTCATCCGGGTTGACGTCCTTGCGCGGCTCCTTGCCGAAAAAGTCTGCGACGTATTTCTGCACCAGTGGCATGCGGGTCTGTCCGCCTACCAGGATGACGTCGTTAATGTCGCCCACTTTCAGTCCGGCATCATTCAGCGCAATCCGTACCGGTTCCATTGACCGCTTCACGAGTTCTTCGACCAGCGACTCCAGCTTGGCGCGGGTTAGCTTGATCACCAGATGCTTCGGTCCTGTTTGATCCGCGGTGATGTAGGGCAGATTGACTTCGGTCTGCTGGCTCGTTGACAGTTCAATCTTTGCCTTCTCCGCCGCTTCTTTCAGTCGCTGCAATGCCAGAGGATCATTGTGCAGGTCAATGCCGTTTGATTTCTTGAATTCCTCAGCCAGGAACTCAATCAGACGCATGTCGAAGTCTTCGCCGCCGAGAAAAGTATCGCCATTGGTTGAGAGCACTTCGAACTGATGCTCCCCGTCAACGTCCGCGATTTCAATGATCGAGATGTCAAAAGTACCACCGCCCAAATCATAGACAGCGATGGTTCGGTCACCTTTGGCCTTGTCCATGCCGTAAGCCAATGCAGCCGCTGTGGGCTCATTGATGATGCGCTTGACATCCAGGCCCGCAATTCGGCCCGCGTCTTTGGTCGCCTGGCGCTGGGAATCGTTGAAATAGGCCGGAACCGTGATGACTGCCTCGGTGACTTTCTCGCCGAGATAGTCTTCCGCGGTCTTTTTCATTTTCTTCAAGACTTCCGCCGAAATTTGGGGCGGAGCTTTCTTGTCGCCTTTGACTTCGACCCAGGCATCGCCGTTGTCGGCCTTGGCAATTTTGTAGGGCACCATGGAGATGTCTTTTTGCACGACATCATCCTGAAATTTACGACCAATCAGGCGCTTGACGGCAAACAGCGTGTTTGTCGGATTGGTCACGGCCTGGCGTTTGGCGCTTTGACCGACCAGGATTTCACCGTCGTCGGTGAATGCGACAATGGATGGTGTAGTGCGGTCACCCTCAGCATTCTCAATGACTTTGGGCTTGTTGCCTTCCATCACGCTTACGCACGAGTTGGTGGTACCCAAGTCAATACCAATAATTTTGCCCATGTTCTATCTCCTCGCGGCGTGCAGCCGGGTTGTACTGGGGGTGTGCGCCCAGTTACTGAGTTCAACTTATTACGTGAAAGCCTGCTTCGCGCTGGTGTTCGGAATCCAGTTTGAGGATGGCCTGCCCGATTTGCTTCCAATATTGGCGCAAAGCGTTGAAATTCAACCCCGATTAACCGGGGGATTTTGCAACCACCACCATTGCCGGGCGGACCAGGCGGCCATTCAGGGTATAGCCTCGTTGGAAGACGTCCACCACGGTGTTGGGTTCGACATCCGGATTCGGAATGGCGGTCATGGCCTGATGCAGTTCCGGATTAAAAGGTTCGCCCAGCGGATCGACCCGCTCGACCTGATGCCGCCTGAGTGCATCCAGCAAACTCTTCAAGGTCAGTTCGACCCCTTCGGTAAT
Source organism: uncultured Cellvibrionaceae bacterium (assembly GCA_964641175.1). GTDB lineage: Bacteria > Pseudomonadota > Gammaproteobacteria > Pseudomonadales > Cellvibrionaceae > CAYNST01. Next base: position 7,647 of record CAZXLJ010000030.1, on the reverse strand, counting down.
TGCTTCGAAACTGCCCGACTGCTCGCTGGCAGCAGTGATCGCCCGCTCCAGGTTATCGGCGATGGGCAAGACGTCATTCACAAACTTTTCAAGGCCGAACTTGTGGGCTTTTTCAACGTCCTGCTGCGCGCGGCGACGGATATTGTGCATTTCGGCCTGGGCGCGCAGAAACTGTTCCTTGCTTTCCTGCAACTCGTTTTTCAACGATTCTATTTCCGCCAGCAAAGACTGCTCATCGGCCGACATGTCCTGCGATCCGGACGCTGTTGCCAGGTTCTCATCTTCAAATTTACTGTCGCGCGACGACTTGCTCAGTTCGACGTGATCGTCCTGTAAATCGTCCAGCTCTTTTGGGTCATGACTCACGTTGGAATTCTCCGATCTCTGCTTTTCGATCGGCTTGAATATGGGGACGCGGCCAGTACATTCAAGGGCACGAAACGAAACACATGACGCAACGGCGCCGATCCAAATGACCGGCAGTGCTGGCGGGTCTGGCGCTTAATTGTCGACTACTGTATAAATAGCCACGGCAAACTGATGAGAGCTGATCATGCTGACCCACCTGCATATTCGCAATTTCACCTTGATGGAAGATAGAGAACTCGTCCTGCGAGAGGGCCTGACGGTGCTGACGGGCGAGACCGGCGCAGGTAAATCCATCCTTCTGGACGCCGTAGCGATTGCGTTAGGCGACAAGGCCGAGGCGGACAAGGTGAGGACAGGATGCGACAGGGCGGAGGTCAGCGCGAGCTTCGACATCAGTCGTCAGATTCCGGTCATTGACTGGCTGCGGGAGCAGTCCCTGAGCGACGAAGAGTGTGTGGTCCGACGAATCCTGACGGCGGAAGGCCGCTCGCGCGCCTTTATCAATGGCACACCTGTGACGTTGACGCAATTGCGGTCGCTCGGCGAACTGCTGGTGGACATCCACAGTCAGCACGAGCATCAGTCGCTGTTAAGGGTGACGAACCATCGCGTGTTGCTCGATGATTTTGGTGATAACGCGAGTTGCGGTCAGGGAGTCGCGCGTGCCTACGCAGAGTGGCACAGGATTGCAGTGGAACTTGAAGCAGCGCTCGCCAATGGAGAAGCACTCAATGCGCGGCATCAGTTGCTGAGCTATCAGGTTGAGGAGCTGGACCGGTTGGCGCTGGCGGACGGAGAGCTGCAGTCGTTGGAGGAACGGCAGCAGACGTTGGCCAACTTCGAGCAACTGCAGCGCAGTCGGCATCAGGTTTATGAAATCTGTTCAGGCGAGGAAGGCTCCATCGAGCTGCGATTGCATCGGGCCATCAGTCTGCTGGCGGAGCTGCCCGGCAAGACTGAATCCCTCAAAGAAGCTGAATCGATGCTTCAATCCGCTTTGATTCAGGTGGAGGAAGCGGGCCGCGAGCTGCAGCGTGAAGATCAGGCCGCGGCTGATGACGTCTACGAGCTGCCGGAGATCGAAAAACGTTTGTCCGCAATCTATGAGCTGGCCCGCAAGCATCGGATTGCGCCGGCCGAGCTGGCAAATTTCCATCAGCAACTGGCGGCCGAACTCAGCAGTTTGCAAAGTGGTGATGCTCTGCGGGAGAAATTGCAGGCGGCTCTTCTGGAGGCGCGCGATGTCTTCCAGCGGGCAGCCGCACAGCTGGGTCAGCGTCGGACGAAAGCGGCGCAGGCTTTGGCCAAACGGGTAAACCAGCAGCTTAAAAAGCTGGCCATGCCGCAGGCGCAATTTGAAGTCAGGCTTACGCCGCTGGAGGCTCCGTCGCGATATGGCGCGGAGCAGGTGGAATTCCTGATCAGTACGATTCCCGGGCAGCCTCCCAAGCCGTTGATTCGGATCGCGTCAGGCGGGGAGCTGTCCAGGGTGAGTCTGGCAATCGTGGTTGTTGCCGCCAAAACTTCGGTTACACCCACCATGATTTTCGACGAGGTCGATGTTGGTATAGGCGGAACCACCGGCGATGTGGTCGGGCGGTTGCTGCGGGAGCTGGGTGGTTCGACCCAGGTGTTGTGCGTGACCCACCTGGCGCAAGTGGCCAGCAAGGCACATCATCATCTGAAAGTTGAGAAAACGTTTAACAAGTCTGGCGCTGCCACCGAAATAACCGAGCTTGCCGGGGAGCAGAAAGTAAAGGAAATTGCGCGCATGATGGGAGGTGTAGCAGATTCCGCGCAATCCCTGGCGCACGCACGGGAGATGATCGAAGAAGGCTGACCGACGACCATTGTGTCTGCTCGCTCTTAATAAGTACGCTGCCTTCGACGTGAACCTACTTCTTCGGCTTTCCGTAAAGCACAAGACTGTGGCCCGTAAGTTCAAACCCCAGTTTTTCGGCTATGACTTCCTGCAATTGTTCAATCTGGTCATCGTGGAATTCAATGACTCTACCGGTCGCGGTGCAGACGAGGTGGTCGTGGTGTTCGCCATTGTCGATTTCAAACACGGAATGGCCGCCGTCGAAATTGTGTCGTTCGACGAGACCAGCCTGTTCGAACTGGGTTAGTACGCGGTACACGGTCGCAAGACCGACGTCATCCCCAGCCTCCAGGAGCGCCTTGTAGACATCTTCTGCACTCATGTGGTGATCTTGGGATTGCGCAAGAATCTGGAGAATTTTGATCCGGGGGAGAGTGACTTTTAGACCCGCCTTACGCAGCTCCTGGTTTTCCGACATCGATGCAACACCTGTCTATCATCTATTAAATGGCGGTTACCGGTTTGGCAGTGTCCCGGTTTCCGTGAAGGGGAAGGGTAGCGCTTCGGGTTGCCTTTATCCACTGGAACAAAAAAAGGCGTGCGCGATCAAACCCGTTTGTGATCGACCCGGCGCTACTTGCCAAGCCATTTAGATCGGGTATTATCCCCGGCGACATGCACTTCTGGAACCCCTAAATGAAAAAAATCGGGCGGATGCTCTCCATCTTCATGTTTTTTGGCTTGCCGCTTGCCATAGGCACTGCGGGATGCTCAACGCTGCGTTTCCCTGGTGTCTACCGCATTCCGGTGCAGCAAGGGAATATCATCGACCAGAAAAAAGTGGACCAGTTGCGCATAGGCATGACCAAGCGTCAGGCTCAATATGTGATGGGGTCGCCATTGTCCAGCGATGTGTTCCATGAAGATCGCTGGGATTATGTCTACCAGCTGCGTCGCGGCGAAGAAACCTTACGCGACAAGCGGTTTACCCTCTTCTTCGAAAACGACAAGTTGACACGGTTTGATGGCGACTACAAACCCGGCGGCGCCGCGGCCGACCAGGACGATTACATCGAGGACGCGGAAGAAACCCAGGCGGGTGCCGAGGCGGATATCTAGGGCCTGATAACACTAATTTGATTGCACCTGCTAGAGGTCATTTTTTCGGCGGGCAAGGCCGAGCGAGTGCTGTTTGATATTCCAGATAAGCGAGCTCGAACGCCGCCGGGCGGAAAAATAGCGGCGGATG
>CAZXLJ010000030.1:0-4107 GCA_964641175.1 uncultured Cellvibrionaceae bacterium | reverse complement strand
GGGTCTTACATCGCTTCGCGAGCTCTACGTTGCCACTTCTCGACGGGCAGTCAGCATGCCTTCGAAGCGCCGCCTTGATCTCGCAAAGTGCTGTAAGCCAGACGCTATTTGGAATTAATCAGAGGTTCCCTAGGCGGGCGTGCCGTCATCATTCTGCGGCGGAGACGCATCAGCTGATTTGGCCGCGCGCCGTCGCCGTGCTTCTTTGGGATCCGATTTCAGCGGACGATAGATTTCGACGCGGTCGCCCGGGTTCAGAACATATTGGCGCGCGGGGGGAAGACCTTTGGTTCCGAGGGTCTGCCCGAAGATCCCCAGGGGCGCCTCTTCGATATTCAGGTCCGGGAAAAACCGTTTGATTCCGGATTGTTCGACTGCCTGATAAGCGGTCGTTCCGGGTTGCACCAGCAGTTCGATCAGCTTTTGCTGCTCCGGCAGGGCATAAACCACTTCGATCGCAATGGCCTGGACGTCACTCATCAATTTTCATTTTCCTCCGTACACCGTTTCTGCCCGGCGGCACACTGCCGTTACCTGCTCTTCGATCATGCTATTGATTAACGGGCCGGCAGCCAGGCCAATCAAAAAATTTGAAAATTCGTATTCGAGCTTGAAAGACACTTTGCATGACTCGTCATCGAGCGCATCGAATTGCCACAGTCCACGGAAAACCCTGAACGGCCCGCTCACCAGTTCCATTTTGATCGAGTGCGGTCGCACCAGACAATTGCGTGTCGTAAAGGTCTGGTGAAGTCCACCTTTGGTGATATCAAGGCGCGCTATCACACTGTCACTTTCTTCGCCGAGGATTCTGGCATCGGAGCAGCCGTCCATGAATTCCGGATAGGCTTCAATGTCGCTGACCAGATCATACATCTGCGCAGTGGTGTAATTGACCAGGGCGCTGCGCTCTATCTTTTTGCTCACTAGGGACCCCTAAATTGCTGAACGAGGCTGATGATCATGACCACTGCAATCAATACAGGTGAAAAATAACGGAGAACAAAATACCAGATTTCAAACAGCGGATGGTCTTCACCGCGCATCTCTTGTTGTACCACCTGCTTATGCATGTACCAACCCACGAACACCGCAATAAAAAACCCCCCGAGAGGCAACATGATGCGAGAGGTGATGACGTCAAAAAAATCGAACGGGTTCTGGTTCAACAAATATGGCGGTCGGTAATCCTCGAGCAAGTTAAAGGACAGGGCGGAGCTGATACCCAGCAGCCAGGCCATTCCGGAGAGAAGAGCGGTAGCAGTAAAACGTGAGAGTCCCTTGGATTCGATGAACCAGGCCACTCCCGGTTCGATCAGCGAAACCGCCGAGCTCCAGGCGGCCAGGGAGACAAGGATAAAAAATACGGTGCCAAACAGTTCTCCGAGAGGCATGCCGCCGAAAGCGATGGGAATCGTGACGAACATAAGGCTGGGCCCGCTTCCCGCTTCAAGCGCAGGGTGGGCGAAAACGATCGGGAAAATCGCGAGACCCGCTGCCAGTGCCACCAGGGTATCGAGCATTGCCACGGTAATGATGCTCTTGCCTATAGAGGCGCCCTCCGGCATGTATGCGCCATAAGCCATAATGGCACCCATTCCCAGGCTCAGCGTGAAGAAGGCATGTCCCAGAGCGATGAGCACCCCGTTCCACGTCAGTTTGTCGAAGGAAAGATCAAAGAGAAAATGAAATCCCGCCGCGAAATCTCCATAAACAAAGCTGTAGCCCACCAGCAGGAGCAGCGTTAAAAAAAGAACCGGCATCATGTAACGCGCTACGGCCCCAAGCCCGTTGGCCACCCCCAGGGCGACGACGCAAGCGGTGAGCAGGCTGAATATGGTGTGCCACATGATGATGGCGGCAGGATTGGCGTGGAGTTCGGACAGGTGACCTGCGACTGCAGCCGCGCTGGCACCGGTGAACGTGCCGGTGGCGGATGTCTGGATGTAGCTCAGTGCCCAGCCCGCTACGACGCTGTAAAACGACATGATGAAGAGGCCGGCCAAGACCCCCATCCAGCCAATGCTGGTCCATGCCGGGTGTACCCCCGCTTCCCGGGTCACAAAGCGCATGGTGTTGATGGGACTAAGACGGCCGCGCCGCCCGATCAGAACTTCGGCCAGCATCACCGGAATGCCGATCAGCGCGATACACAACAGATACACCAGGACAAAGGCGCCGCCGCCATTCTCGCCGGCGATATATGGGAATTTCCATATGTTGCCGAGGCCGACGGCCGAACCTGTTGCTGCCAGGATAAACGTCCAGCGATTCTTCCAGATGCCGTGCACGCCCCTCTGATGCATCAGAGTCTCCCCAAGTGATGACTGATCGCCCGGCATTGTAACGTATTCGCAAAAAAGCTCGCACGCAAAAGCGAACTGGCTATAATGCGCACCCTTATGAGTGCTAAAAAGAAAAAGCAGAATTCCGGCAACACGATTGCCCTCAACAGGCGCGCCAAGTTCGACTACTTCATAGAAGAGCGATTTGAGGCGGGGGTGGTGCTCGCGGGTTGGGAAGTGAAAAGCCTGCGAGATGGTAAAGGCCAGCTCACCGACAGTTACGTCGTTTTCAAGAATAATGAGGCCTGGCTTTTAGGAGCCCAGATTCAGCCTCTGTCGACGGCATCGACCCACTTTGTGACCGATCCGATCCGCACCCGCAAGCTGCTGCTTAGCCGACGTCAGCTCGATCGATTGCAGGAAGCCATCGAACAGAAAGGCTATACCCTGGTCGCGACTTCGTTGTACTGGAAACAGCATCTGGTCAAATGCGAGATCGCACTGGCGAAGGGTAAAAAGCAGCATGACAAGCGGGACACGGAGAAAGATCGTGACTGGAACCGCCAGAAACAACGGGTCATGAGCAAGCCCGCGCCCTGACAACTCTTCGGCTTACCGGAAATTCCCACCTGCCAGAGCACCCGCTTGAGCGGCTGTCACCGGGCGCTACTCCAATCGCAGGTTATCGACAAAAATCGTAATATCGCGATTTGCAGTTTTCGAATAAACCAGAAAATCGGTAACGGATGCAGCCTTTTCGCTGTGCGGCAGGTCCACTTTTAGGCGGTTTGATCCGTCCCGAAGCTGGAACTGCTTGTAGGCCCATGGTTTGCGACCTCGCTGCGCGGTGTAAATGTTGATGGCAATATCGGCGGGCGGCCCCTCAAAGAATATGTCGAATTTCATCCTGCGGTAGCCTGACCAGTCCGGATAAGGGCTGAAAATACGGATGCCAGGCCACTGAGCCTTTCCGGGCATCAATACTTTTGCCGAATTTCCCTGACCCCCCATCCAGGGCCCGGGTGCCGGCTCTACACGTACCTTGCCACCGGCAACATTTTCGACGTAGGGCAGCAGGGCGCTGTAATCAAAATCCATGATCACCGGAAACTGCTTGTTGCGCAGGTACTGTGCCTTTAGCCATGGGAATACCTGATTGCCGGACCATATCAGGGCTGCAATGGCTAATGCGGCAGCGCCTATCCTTCTGCGCCAGGTAATGCCGCTCTGGAACGCGAGGAATACTCCGCCGGCGGCAATGACTCCCAGAGCGTTGCGCTCCATATCCAGCCAGGTGCGGTGGCGTCCCAATGCGGGTTGAATCCATTCGATCGCCGCCCCCAGCGCGATACACAATGGGACCACTGTGACCAGGCACCGCAGAGGACCCCAGTGAGTACGCCATTTTACAAGCAGCAGCAAAATTCCGCCGACGCCGAAGAACAGCAGAGCGTGGCTGGCTTCATGCAGTTCTTTAAGTAGCGGATTGTTGAGGGGATTTGGCATCCGGGCGAACAGTGGCAGCGACAGTAGAGTCAGGATCAGGCCAAGGAGGGCAAAGGAGCGAAGTGCTACGGGCATGCGTGTTCCAGTTCATCGATTTCGCTGCGCATGGTAAACAGCTGTGATCGATTTCGCCACCTTTGCAGATTTATGAGAACTGCCGCAGCATTTATCGGCGCGAAGCGGTTACTACAAAATAAAAGCTTGCCCAATATGAGGCAGCGTGTATACTGTGGGAGGTGAAATTTTGTCCACTATTTCAATCTCGGCGCAGTCTCTAGTAAGTCGTTTTCTAGCAGTTCCCGTCCAGTAGCAATCG
>CAZXLJ010000029.1:0-32640 GCA_964641175.1 uncultured Cellvibrionaceae bacterium | reverse complement strand
ACGAACAGCCCCACCAGTCCCATGGTTTTGACGCCTCCTATGAGCCCGAAAAAAGTAGGGAGAAATGGCAATTTTACCGGCCCGCCCACCAGTCGCGGGCGAATGGTTTTGTCGACGATAAACAGTTCGATGGAGCCCCAGAGGAAAAGCCCCAACGCCGCACCGGAGTTGCCGGTGCCGACCAGATAGAGTGATACCAGAGTGAACGCCAGGGGGGCGCCGCCCGGGATCAGTGCCATGAATGCAGTGACCACACCCAGGGCGAAATGGGAGGGCACGCCCGCTATCCAGTAGGCAGTGCCAAGAATGACGCCTTCACCGACGGCGATCAGCGCCATACCCACCACAGTGGAGCTCACTGTGGCCGGCACCACGCGGGAAAAGCGCTGCCAGCGGGCCGGTAGAATCCGCTCGCCCACCAGATCGAGTTGCTGTACCAGGCGCGTACCATCCTTGAAGATAAAGAACAGCGTGATGAGCATGAATACCACGGCCAGCACCATGTTCAGGACACTGCTGCTCAGGGTGATCATCCAGCGCGAAAGGCTGCGCATGTTCTGGCCGACCGAGAGACCCAGCAGTTCGCCCAAAGCATTGGGCTGGGCGAGATATTCATTCCAGTTCTCAGCCAGCCAGGGACCGGCGCCGGGCAGTTCCCGTATCCACAGGGGAGCGGAGATACCGTAGCGGTTGGCGGTAATCAACCAGTGGACCCAGCCTTTGATCTCTTCAATGGCGAAAGTCAGCGCGAATGCCAGGGGGATTACCAACCCCAGAGTGATGACTGATATCGCGATACCCGCTGCCAGAACTGGCCGGCCTTTGCACCGGCGTAGCAGGCGGCGAAAAAGTGGCCAGCTGGCGAAACCGATGACCAGTGCCGCCAGTACTGGCACGAGGAAGCCGATCAGGAAATAGATACCGGCAATCAGCACGAGCGCCAGCAGCCATCGGGCAACCAGATTGTCCGGGAGGATGGGTGTCAGGTCACTGTTCATAAGCAGAGTCTCTCTGTTAACCTTCCGCTCAAACACTGAGGCCGTGAGTCAGCGAGGCAGCTTAACCGGTTAATCGACAGGCAGGCGCTCACTGGCAGATTCAACGGACGAATCCGGACCGGGTCCGGGCCGCCCAGGTTTATTTACGCCAAATCCTGGCGGCAGTAATTATTCTTCTGGAAGTCGTTTACCCGGCGACGGGTAGCAACTTTAGCAGAACTCCACCCTGGTGAATGCGTAAAAAATGCAATGCATTGAGCGGACGCCGTTCAGAAAAGTCTTAAGCTTAACCAGGGCGGCGTGCGTGTACCCACTACCACTTCCCCACAGCGGAGCCCCATGGAAGTTCTCATATTGGCAGGACTGATAATCCTGAACGGACTGTTCGCGATGTCCGAAATCGCCATTGTCACGGCGAAAAAATCCCGACTGACTGCGCTGGCAGCGAAAGGCAAACGCTCGGCGCGGGCGGCTATCCGGCTTGCGGAGGATCCCACCCAGTTCCTGTCAACGGTGCAGATCGGCATTACTTCCATCGGCATCATGAACGGAATTTTCGGGGAATCCATTCTGGCCGAGCCTTTCGCGATATGGCTGCAAAGCCTTGGCATGCCTGCGCAAGCCAGTTCGACCACGGCGACCGTACTGGTGGTCGTGGTGGTGACTTATATATCCATCGTGGTGGGCGAGCTGGTGCCCAAGCGGCTCGGCCAGGTCAGCGCGGAACGGGTCGCCTGCGCAGTAGCGCGCCCCATGAGCTGGCTTGCAACCCTGACCAAACCATTCGTGATGTTCTTGAGCGCTTCCACCCATGGGATCTTGCGGATCCTGCCGTTCAAACAAACTGACGACCAGGCGGTCACCGAAGAAGACATCGAGGCTTTGCTGCGGGAAGGATCCGCTTCGGGAATCATTGAACAGGATGAACACCAGATGGTGCGTAACGTGCTCCGGCTCGACGACCGTCCGATCACATCATTAATGGTGCCGCGTTCAGACATCGTATTTCTGGATATCGCGTTGCCCCTCAAGGACAACTACCAACGGTTGATGGATTCCCCTCATACGGCATTCCCTGTATGTGATCAGCAGGTTGATAATCTGCTGGGTGTTGCCAATGCGAAAGATATTCTGGCCAAGGCGATTGGCGATGAGCCAGTGGAGCTGTCAAGACTGATGCGGCCGGCCAGTTTCGTTTTCGAGAATCTTACGGCGCTGGAGCTGCTGGATTATTTCAAGTCCTCCACTACCCAGATGGTTTTCGTGGTCGATGAATACGGTGGTATACAGGGCATAGTGACTGTGCACGATCTGCTGGAAGCACTGGCCGGAGAGTTCGGCTCGGATGGCGATGACCCCTGGGTCGTGACGCGGGATGACGGCTCGTTGCTGCTTGACGGGCTGCTGCCGGTGCTCGATCTCAAGGACTGCCTGGGAACCGTAGATCTGCCCGACGAAGGCAGTTATCAGACTCTGAACGGTCTGATCCTCAAGATGATGGACCGAGTTCCGCGGACCGGCGAGAAAATCCAGGTGCAGGACTGGATTATGGAAGTGGTGGATATGGATGGACATCGCGTCGACAAGGTTCTGGTTACCAGAGTGGTTTCCGGTCGCGATGAAGACGATGACGGTTGAGGAAGATCAAACCGATCCGCATAAATTCAAATCGGTACGATTTTAGACGTGACCGGGCATTTCAATTGATGATACATTGTATCGCTTCAATGATTGCTACCGGCGTCGTTCATGAAGTACAAAATCCTGCAAACAACCTTTTTTTTGTTCACCAGCTCGGCCTATGGGTTAAGTGGTTCCATCACCGACAACACTGGCAAACCGATTCAGGGCGCAGCGATCGAAGTCGTGGGTGCAGGCATCCAGGTGACGACCGGTCCTGACGGTCGCTTTGAATTCGATCAGAAATCCGTCGATGAAATCCACATAAAAGCCCCCGGCTTCAGTCATCGGGTCCTGCATTTACATGGCGATTACAGTGAACCGATGCGGATCACGCTTTATCCGACCATCATGGAGCAAGTCGATGTCGTAGGTCTGCCACTGCACATGTCCACCATGGAATCCGCCCAGCCGATTGCCGTACTCGGCCGCGAAGAGCTGCGCCGCAAGCAGGCGTCAACGCTGGGAGAGACCCTGAAAAACGAGGTGGGTGTCCACTCAACCTATTTCGGTCCCGTTGCCAGCAGCCCGATCATTCGCGGCCTTGACGGACCCCGGGTCATGATCACCCAGAACGGATTCGACGCGGCCGACGCCTCACGGGTCGGGCCCGACCATGTGGTGGCGACCGAAACAGTGACGGCTCGGCAGATTGAAATATTGCGCGGGCCGGCCACGCTTTTCTATGGCTCCGGCGCCATCGGTGGTGTAATCAATATTGTTGATGATCGGGTTCCGGGTGACAGCGAATCCCGTGGGGCCTTTGCCATCGCCCACGACACCGTCGCCAGTGAAGACGAAGTTGCCGGCTCTTATACCGGTGGCAACGAGTCAATAGCATTCCATGTAGATGGCTTTTTGCGCGATGGTAACGATTACAGGATTCCCGGCGCGGCGGTGCTGGAAACTGCGGACGAGCATGAGGAAGCCGGCCACGATGCGCATCCGCACGGCATTCTGGAAAACAGTGCGGGACGCAGTCATGGCGCGAATCTGGGTGGCAGTGTGCTGCTCGATCGCGGTTTTATCGGCCTTTCTTACGGGCGGCTGGAACGCACCAATGGCCTGCCGGGGCACAGTCATGTCGAAGAGGACCCCCTCGAGCCGCTGGATGCTGAACACCAGGAAGAAAATGTGCGCTCGGTGCTGGAGCAGGATCGCTGGCAGTTGATCAGCGATCTGCAAATCGACTCGGTTTTGCTGGCAGCACTCAAGGTCCGCCTGGGCTATACCGACTATACCCATCGGGAAATTCATGCGGAGCACGCGACGGCGTCAGATCCAGTCACGGACCACGACCACGACCACGACCATGCACACGCCGGAACGGTATTCCGCAACGAAACCCTCCAGGCCCGTGTTGAATTTTTGCACCAGGAATTCGCCGGCTGGCGTGGCGCCATGTCCCTCGAGAAAAAAGTCACCGACTTTGAAGCGGCCGGAGAAGAAGCCTTCACAGCACCATCCCGCACGGAAGTCCGCTCCGTGGCGGTGATGGAAGAAAAACACACCGGCGACATTCTCTGGCAATTGGGCGCCCGGATCGAACAGGTCACCATCAAGGTTGATCCAGTCGCCTTTGATCATCACCACGATGAAACCAGCCATGAGGGGGCTGCTCCGGCGGATTTGCTCGTATTCGATAATCTGAAGCTTACGCCTTTCAGTTTATCTGCCGGTCTGGTCTGGGATATTGCGCCGGATTACAAATGGAGTCTTGCCTACACCCACGCGCAACGGGCCCCCAGCGCTGCGGAACTCTACTCGGTTGGTCCCCATCTCGGTACTGGGGCCTATGAAATCGGCGCGCTGTTCGAAATTCATGAAGACGACGGTGAAATTCATCTGGATTATCACGGGCAAGCCAGCGAAGAAATTTCCAATAATCTCGATCTGAGTCTCCGGAAGCATCACGGGAATTTCGGCTTTATCGTGAATGTATTTTATAACCGGATTTCGGACTTTTATTACGAACGCGATACCGGTTTGCATTACGGCGATATATTTGGACATGATGCGCCCGCGGACGATCACGGGGAGCACACCCATGAACTTCCGGTCTACATCTTCGACCAGGCCGATGCGACTTTGTATGGCCTGGAGGCGGAGTTCGCCTGGCAGCCGCGCGGGCCTCTGAAGCTGACGGCATGGATGGATAGCATTACCGGCAAACTCGACGGGGGAGGTTACCTTCCGCGCATGCCACCGGTTCGGCTCGGGGGTGGCTTGAACTACACAAGGGAGCGATGGCAACTGGATTTCGATGCGGTGCGGTATTTTGACCAGAACAAGACCTCAGCCGGCGGAACCACAACCAGCGGCTATGTCCTGCTGGACGCGGCACTGCAATACTCTCTGCCGGTTGCGCAGGGCGCGTTGAGCGTGTTCGTCAAGGCAGAAAATATGACCAACGAAGTCGCGAGGGTGCATTCCTCCTATTTGAAAGACGTGGCGCCTTTGCCCGGAAGAGGGTTTACACTGGGCCTCAGGGGAGAGTTCTGACGAGTTCAATACCACCGGGTGGTTTTTTGCTCAGTGGATTGTATAAGGTGATAGCCGGGTTAATGCGATGAATAAAATTCGAGTGCGCAGGATTCTTGAAAAGGCTTCGGAAGTTTGTAGCGCAAATGGTGCCCGGCTCACGGTAAAGCGTCGGGAGATTCTCGCCGTATTGTTACGATCTCCGATACCCTTGAGTGCCTATGAAGTCGTTGACACTTACAATGAGACCGCTGAACAGTCCATGCCGGCAATGTCGGTATACCGAATTCTGGATTTTCTCGTCGCCGAAGGCCTGGCACACAAGCTCAATTCCACGGGCAAGTATGTCCCCTGTTCGCACATCACTTGCTCCCACGAACACGAAGTTCCGCAGTTTCTTATCTGTCGAAGTTGCCAGACGGTTACGGAAGTGGGCATTCACATTCGTGTGATCGAAGCCTTGACTGAAAGCGTGCAGTCCGCCGGGTTTCATTTGATGAATTCACAGCTGGAACTGGACTGTCTTTGTGAGCGTTGCTGGACAAAGTGAACTGTCAAATCAGCTGAATTTGTCCCGGAACATGAAGAAGACGGCGCCCACCAGACAAAAGCCTGCCCAGAGGTAATCCAGTTTGAGCGGCTCTTTCATGTAGAGCACCGCGAAGGGTACAAACACGGACAGGGTGATCACCTCCTGCAGTATTTTCAACTGGCCCACGCTCATGACGGTGTAGCCGATCCGGTTCGCTGGCACCTGAAACAGATACTCCAGCAGTGCCACCCCCCAGCTCGCCAGCGCTGCCATTATCCAGGGTTTACTCTGCATCTCCTTAAGATGCGCATACCAGGCGAACGTCATAAAGACATTGCTGATCATCAACATGAAGACGGTGAGCAGATAAGGTTGCATGGGCAGAATCCCGAAGGGCGATCGACCTCGAAATTATTAGCCTGCTTGAGCGCTTCAGGCAAGTAGACCAGCCAGACATTATTCGCTTCAGGATGCAACACATCGCCCACGCGCCGGAACTTCCGGTTAGCGTGGCTGGTGCGGGCAAGCATTGCAGAAAATGGATCAGCGACCGGTGCGACCCGTCATGAGGCGGCATTTTTCCAGACCGGCGGCCGGTGGGTCTGGTTCTGTTCCAGTCTAAACAGCTGAGCACAGTCTTTTTGCAGGATTTCTTTCGGATGTGCTCCGAACCATTCCAGGGATGCATAGTGCAGCCAGTCCGAGGGCAAGGCAGTGAGAAAGCCGGCGCAGTCGAACGCACCTTCAAAAGTCGGCACTATGCCGGTGCGGTCACCAGCGGCCGCATAGATATTGGCCGGTTCAAAAACCGGCAGGAATTCCCGCGCGCTGATATTCTTCAGATGCATGTGGTGAATGGAAGGAGCCAGCTCGTACCAGGCCGACACCGGGTCGTCACCGGCTTCCCAGATATGCAGAACATCGAAATTTATTTTCAGCGCTGGATGATCGACATCGTCAAGGAGCTTCCGGGTGGCCGCTGTCGTATCGGCGCTGGTATTGGGGTGCGTTTCAATCAGAAGTTCCAGTTCGTGTTCTGCAACTATGTCGCAATAAAAGCGCAGACGTGTGACCAGCACTTGATACTGCTCCGGGGTGATACTGCGGCTGGCACACTTGCCGGCAAATGTGCGGATTTTTTTTGCGCCCCAGTGGCGTGCAAGTTTGCAGAGACTCGCGCAGTATTGTCTGGCCTCGGCATCGTGCGTATCCATGGGAAGGTAATCACTGATCATGGGCACACTGAGATTGAGGCTGTTCAGCCAGAATGCATTCAGCTGCGGCTGGTCCACCAGGCTACGGGCGTGTGCGCCCCAAAGCTCAATTCCCTGGAAGCCATGGGCGGCGGCCCAGTCGGCGAGTTCCGGCAACGAAATCAAGTGATGACGAAACGAGATGCTGCACAACGACAGGTGCATCATGCCGAAACCTCCGCGAAGACCGGTTTGGCAGACCCCCGAACCCCTTCGAAAGTCTGCCGCTGCCATTGCTGAAAACGGGCGTACAGCTCCTGCTTGATGGAAAACTCCAGCTGGTCCTGTTCGTCAAAGTGCCGGTGGAGTTCGGCGAGAGTTACAGGGTCGGCGTTTTCCGCCAGGCGGGTCGCGAGAAACTGGGCTTTTTCATAACCTCTGACAAGTTTCTCGATCGGCGTGCACCAAGCCTCGAAGGTTGCATCGGGTAAACCCAACTCACGCCAGAAAAACGCGAGACAGTGTTCATAACCGTATTTGCGAATTGCCAGCACCGGCAGTTCCCGCAACGCAGTCGCCAGTGATGAGGAGGGATACAGGCTGTCGGGCCCTGTGTGCAGAGCGATCACTCGCCGGGCCGCGTCTGTCATGGGGTTAGCTTCGCTGTTGAAGCATGCGTGAAAATACAGGGCTATGGTTTTTGGCTCAGGCGCGCGCAAGGTTTCAAAAAAGACCCGATAGCCGCCGCCGACGGTAGGCTGGTTTATGGCGTTCATCACCCGCGCTTTCGACAGAGTGCCTTCCCAGCGAAAGTCCGGGTCCCACATCCAGATCTGATCGGGATCAGCGGTGTTTTCGAGAACGACATAATGCGGAAACGGGTTTTTGTTGAATTTGTTTTCGCGCTCCGGAAGCTGATAAAGATCCAGCATCACCATTATCCATTCACTCGCCCGACGTTGGTCCAGCAAACCGGCGAGGCGAGTCACATTGACGGAGGCGGGCAGGTCCGGGTCGTACCAGCGATCCACGCTGACCTGATAGAGCAGCTGAAACCAGTGAATAAAAAAATCGTGATTTACTGCGGTGTTGTGATACGTCAGGCCGCCGCTTTCATCGATAAATATCTCCGCATCGGGCACGCCAAAGTAAAATGGCCGGTGGTCGATGTCCGGATTCTTGCGGAAAGGTTCACACAGACAGGACACCAGACAGTGCACCTTGATGTCCAGCTCCGGCTCAGAAACTTTGGCGCCGGCTGCGACATCAGCCGCGGGCGTACCGGCAAGCTTTTCCGCAAGTCGCTGGACGGTGGAGATATCTTCCTTGTTTAACGCGGTTTCCGGGATGCTGATGCCGTACCGGGTTTCCAGGGCGACCAGCAGCTGCATCATCTGGACGGAATCCAGACCGACATCCAGCAGCAGGTCGCTGGTCGGGGAGAGTTCCTCTGCCGATATTTCCGGGGTTTCGGACAGGACTTTGAGGATGCTTTCGATGATCGCTTCTATATCGGCGTCAGCACTTGAATGGATATCCATTTAAACAACCTCGGGTTTGGGCGTGCTTTGTAGATAGGCGCCCAGTAACTGTCGACGATTCAGTTTGCCGTTGGGCATTCGGGTAAGGTGATCGACCCTGCGGAAATCCGCTGGCCACTGATAGCGCGCCAGACGCTCGTTGCACCATTGACGCAGCTCGCGGCTCGACAATGCCTTTGTGCTGGAAAAAACTGCCACGGCGCGGTCCCCGTATTCTTCGTTCTGCAAGCGCAGAACCGCCGCATCAATGATGGCCGGGTGTGCCAGCAGCGCATCTTCAACTTCTGCCGGATAAACATTCAGCCCTGACACCACGATGGTATCGTCTAGACGGCTGCAAAAACGCAGCTGGCCGTCGTTATCCAGATACCCGAGGTCGCTGGTGGAAATTTCCCGGCCATACGCCTGAACAACAATCTCCGCCGGACGCGCATGGGATTCACCGGCCGCGAGCGTCAAGTGATCCAGGGGCAAGCCCATGACGTCTGATGCATGCGGATCTTTGGAAATGGCAATGCAGCCGGCTTCCGAGCAGCCGTACTGCTGAAAGAAAAACTGGCTCCGGCTTTTTACGGCGTCGAACCAGTGCCGCGGCATTAAAGTGCCAGAGGTCATCACCGCGTAAAAAGTGTAGGACGGTGGCAGCAGCTGCATCAGGGAATGCAGAAACTGTGGCGAGCTGTACAGTAACGGCTGGTCGTGACGCAGCAGGACAGTGTACAAATATTTGGGATTTAAACCGGTGACGATCCGTGGCTCGGCGCCGCGCTCCAGCGCCGCAAGAAACCCGCAGATCAAACCGTAGGAATGGGTGACCGGACAGGCAATGACGGGAGTGACGCTGCGATCGACCTGCAACCGGCGATTGTAACTATCGATTTCCAGCGAAATTTCCTGCCAGGGGCGTTCGACAAGCTTCGGCTCGCCGGTGGTTCCCGAACTGAACTGCAGCAGTGCGTCGGTCCCGGTTCGCGGCGGCACAGACAGTAGCTCGGGTGACACCGATTGAGCATTGTCGGCCACCTGCCACAGTAAATGGGTGCAGTGGGTCTGGGCGGCTTTGATCAGGGCAACTTCTCGGGGCGTGTCCGGATGTACCGGTGCGATGGCTGTGCCGGACACCCGACAGTACAGAACCAGGCAAAGCCACTCGAAAACATCGCCTGTGCACACTGCGAGGCGCTTGCCCTGCCACTGGTGCAGTCTGCCAAGCTGTGTTAACTGTTCAATTCGAACCTGGACTTCGCTGTGGGTTACATATCGGTCATCGATGTAAAACATAATTAGTTTGCTTTGAATGAATAAAACGGGTTAGCCACCCAATGAGCGTGTTCGTGCTCAGGGGATTTTAATTTGCGGGCGAGCAGTGACTCGACTTTGATTCTGGGTTCGTCATGACCAATGGCTGTAATGCGCGAGGCCAGCTCCGGGTGGTGCGTCGCGTAATTCCTGAGGAGCGTGTCAATCTGCTGCCAGAAGCGAGTTTCGGAAAAATTCCAGACGAACTCGCACAACTGCGCAAGTTCGGACAGATGATAAACGTAAAGGGTGTCCATGTAGACTTCTCGCAAGGCGGCAACCGAATCCATCCAGTAGAACTGGTTCGGCCGAGCGTCGCGATAGGCGGGATCGAGCTGTCTGAAATCAGGAACCCGGTGTGGCTCCAACAAAAAATCCTCGACGTATTCGAGACTTTCATGAAAATCCCGCACGGCGAGTCGAACAGGCCAGCCGTCGCGGTGTACCAGCAGGGTATTCTGAGCATGTACCTCCAGTGCAATACCGTGCCGGACCAGCAAATGCCACAGGGGCAATACTACGACCTGATGCAACTGTTGCAGCCATGCTTCCAGCCCGTATTCATTGATCCAGTCATTGATAAATGGCATGCCGTCCGTCTCGGTGGCATAAAGTGCCGTCATGGGGACAGCCTGCTCCTGCCCGGACAAATGTGATTCGATGCTCTCGCGCCAGATGGCTCCAAGATGACATTGATCCGGTTGCGCATCGGGGATGAGCAGCGTTTCATCAAGGCTCACGCTCGCATATTCGGCCAGTATCACCAGGGGATTACGCTCGAAAAACGCATCGGAATTCACCACGTCCTGAAGCCAGCGGGAAATTGCCGGCGCAGACCCAACGCCATGTTTCAGAAGAAAACGACTCGAAGAAGTGCAGACGATATCCAGTGGCAATTTGACATGCGCAGCGCGGACATCCGTCACATTAATCAAAGTACGCAATGATGCCGAGGCAATATACTCATCGCCGGCTGCACCCAGATCAAGTAGCTGACCCGACGCAAAATAATGACCGAGATAATTATTTCTTTGCCAGGGGTGCATCGGCACAAAACAGTAATCGGCGGTCGTTCCCCTTTGCTTGAGCAGGCGTTCCGTTAACGTGTGCAGCGCCCTGGTCGGCATTTCCCGGCTGTAGAATTTTTGCGGATCATCGGGAAGCCGAATTTGAGCCAGGTTGCGGGGAACCGCCGCCCAATGCAGACGGAAGCGGGCGCCGGTTTCGCAACTGTAACGCCGGTGATCTTCCTGACTGAAGCCGCTGCGGGCTTTGAAACAGGGATGATAGGGATGACCTTCGTGCAGGGCGGTTTCAAGTTGGGTGCAATTTAATCGGCGCCGCGGCGCGTGCTCAAGATGATCGAGATTCCACTGCGTCCATTGAACCGTCTGCCCCAATTCGCGCAGCAGTTTTTGAATGGCTGCCGCATCACCCGGAAGAGAATTGACGATGCCGACGAGAATTCCGGCGAAATCCCGTTGTTCCAGACTTACCCGCCGGCCCGCCCGGATACGCGCCATGGATGCCAGATACAGCCTGACCCTGCCGAACTGCCGCTGTTTGCCATGGCAGACGTAGGCGTCGTCCTGCAGGCTGAAATAAAAGGTTTCGTAATGACGACCATCAACATTTTCGGCGACGACATGATCGAGCAGCTGCTCCGAAAACGCCGCTTCCAGTAATTGCCTTGCGACCCGTTGCACGCCGGTGAAATCTGTTCGCGCGCAGACCGATTCAAGCCGAGTTTCAGAGATCGCTGCGAGGGGTGCCTCAGGCATATTCACGCTCGCGTGCACTGGCGGCGGAACCGATAGCCGCGGCAATCGGGTTGGCCAGCGGAACATACACGGCCATTTCCATGTCGGCCTCGAGTTCGTCAATGTCCTTTACCCGTGTAAGCAGGTTGGCCTTGCTCGCCAGGCTGGGCGAGAAGAGCAGATAGCGAACGAATTCACCGCCGAGATCTCCCAGCGCCGGCATCAGCGAACGCAGCCGGTTGATGACGACGCGCACCAGTTGCGCTTCGCTGATCAGCCCGTCGCAGCCAAACCGGTGAATGACAGAAAAAAGCTGATTGACCACCAGGTAGTAGCCGAACCGTTTGATGACCATATCGGTGTCATAAAACAGGTCGTCGGCAGCGGCCAGTGCCGGCAGTAAATTCAACAGGAATTTCTTCTGGCTGTTGCAGAGATAGTAGCCCTGGTTGTCCCGGTAAAAGCAGGTGCGCGGCAGGCTTTCGTGCAATTCGATCAGGATATTCTGCTGGTGTGCTTCCAGCGCGATCCCGTAACGATCAAACAGCCTGATGCAAGGTTCGATGGCGCAGTCCCAGTAACGGTTGAACCACGACAGCGCCGCTTCAGAAGGACTCAAACCGGTGGCGTCAGCGAGGCCGGCAACGGTGGCTGCCAGCAGGGAAGCGGGTAGATTCTTATGGAGACTATCCTGAAGGAGGCAGGCGAGGGGAGCGACGTTTGCAGCGGATTCCTGCTTGAAGGGGTTGCTGCGAATAATGCATTCAAGGCCGCTTTCCTTGCGACCATCGATTCGGGCGGTGATATAAGCGGGATCCGTGATCACGCGAAAACTGGAATTGTGTCCCCCCACATCCAGCTTGTTGAGGAGCCGGCACATCAGCACGCCGGCGTCGAGTTCATGGGCTTTGTTTTGCCGCAGCGAATTCGTCAGCTTGACCGGAATTGACAGCTTGAACATCCAGTCCAGCTCGGGATTGTAGACCGTGCGCATGGAAGACGTGGCGAGGAAATAGGGGCCCATGGCACCCAGATCACGAATAATCCCCCGATCCATCAGCGGTTTGATGTCGGTCTGGAAGGCGAGCCAGTGGGCTTGCAGAGGATGCACCGGCACCAGGGTTTCATGGGGGGCGCAATGTGCACCGGTATTGAAAACGGAGCGGATGATTGCTTCTGCAGACTGCTCGCAGTCACTGTCCTGAATCATCAGCTCCCGGGGTATCGCAAACAGGTGCAGCTGGAAACGCCCCTGCAGTTCAGGTGAAAACAGTGCATGTTGCCAGTCGAGGCAGCCTTGCCGGCTTTTGGGTGTAGGATGCATCCAGTGACCAAACACCACGCCCTGTTCGGCGCGAATAAATGTATCCGGAGGAGTTTGTGCCTGTTGCCAGTGCTGGATAAAACGACACATATTTTGCAGGCTGTCAGTGAGGCGGTAGGTTAATTCGAGCTGCTTGCGTTTGCTGACCCATTCATCAACCCATTGCTGATGGCTGTACAACTCCCGCACTAAAGCCATCAACACGCACCAGAAACCTTCCTGTTGCCAGCCGTCGCCGGTTTTTTTAAAGACCGCGCGGATCGTGTGGCGTCCCACCAGAGAGCGGTAAGCGGTGTCAAAAACATAAGTGATTTTTGCCCCTGGCAAAGTGACCAGCAGCGAATCCGGCCCCGACCAGTCGTTGCCGAGTGCCTGCGCTATTTCCTGGCGCTCGCTGCGACTGAGCCAGACACCCGGATTGATCTCGCGAAGATAACAGCTGATAAAGGCGTGAAATGAAGCCAGTTCTGCCCGCCCTCGTGCAGACTTGTCCATAAACCACCTGTGCAGATAATAAGAGTGTTGGCATATTACTGAGAATGGTTCTTATTCACACATATTGTTACATTGGTTACATAAATTTTGTCGATGTTTGTTCACTGGTTCCCGATTTGGTCTTAAAAAATTACTGTGGCTTTTAGCAGCTAGTTTGTATCTGTAGCGACCGGGCCCGGATTGTCTGTGAGCGCATTACCAGCAGCATCGCCAGCAGGGTAAAAGCTTCCGCCAGTGGCAGGGCAATTAAAAACTGCTTTCGATCCAGTAACAGGCCCAGGAGCAGCAACAGGCTTACCGGTAAAATCAGGCTGCGCGCCAGCGTTAGTATTGCGGAATGCATAGCGCGGCCGGTGGCAGTGAGATAGGCATTACTACACAGGTTAACGCCAACAATGAGAAATACCGGCCAGATCCACCCGAGCAGCTGCCGGGAAATGGCCGCTTGTTCCGGCGTAGCCTGGGGCAGGAACAAAGCAACGATCGCCGGATAGGCGAGCAGTAAAAACATTAGAATCCCAACGCCCAGCGTCAACACGGAACCGGCGGCGATAAAGAAAAAATGTCGGGCTCTGAGTTTATTGCCGGCGGCCATGTTCTGGCTGACCAGTACATGGAGCGAATCGACCAGTCCGTAGCACAGCATCAGGCAGGTAAACTGAATGTAATTAATGACGGCAAAGGCGGCGATGCCGACGACTCCAAAATGCTTCAGCACTAGCCAGTTGACCGATGCAATGACGACTCCCGCAGACATTTCGTTGATGAATTCGGACGTACCGTTGCCAAGGGTGCTTCGGAATTCTCTCAGCGGTAAATCCCTTAGGGTAAAACGCAACGGACTAAAGCGAAAAAACATCAGGGCCAGCAGCGTACACTGAATGCCTTGCGCTGCGACAGTCGCCCAACCGGCTCCCGCAATCCCCAGGTCCAGCACGCCGACCATCAGGATATCCAGAACGATGTTGGTACCCGCGCCGGCCATCAGTCCAAAACTCGCCCGTCCCGGCTGGCCGGACGCGCGCAAAAAATAGTAAAGCACCACGGCCCCGAACTGCAGGGGCAAGCCCAGTAACAGGATCCGGAAATACGGCTGGAGAATGGCGATCAGTGCTTCCGGTGCACCCAGCATGCGGAACAGCGCAATATCAATAAAATGCCCTGCGATGCAAAAAACACTACCGATGGCAACTGCCAGCAATAAATTCTGGCTGAAAGTTTTCGAGGCTGCGCTCAGCTGGCCTTTGCCGAGGTGGGCGCCAGCACGCACCGAGCCGCCGATAGCGATCATCAGGACGCTGGCAAACCAGAAGGTCAGTATGGGGATCAGCAGATTAGTCGATGCGAGCGCGTCGCTGCCGACGTAATGGCCGACGAAAAATCCGTCCACAAGGCTCGCCGTGGTAATGGCGATAAGACCCGCCGCCGAGGACGCGGCATAGCGCAGGAACACCGGCAACGGGCGGCCATGGAATACCTGCAGGTCAATTGACCGGCCGTTCTCCTCGAGTGCGTGCTCCGGTCCGGTACGTTCCTGAATGGTCACTGACAGGCCCAGTTCACGTACACGTTGCGGTCAGCGGTGAATTGCGGAAGATGCCGAATCAGGGTGTGTTTAATGTCCTCCAGTTCGCCTTCCGAATACGCGCTGCACTCTACGGCAATGCCTGAAGACTTTTTCTCCAGTTGACACAGGCCTTCGGCGAACCGGACGATGCCGCCATTCTGGGTCATGGCGACTTCCACCTTGTGCCGGAAATGCCGGCAGATCCGGTTGATTAAACGCTCACCCTCACAAGTTTCTATAAAACCTCGACTGACAACTGCGTTCATCGTGAAAACCTTTTGCTAGACCAATGTTAATCGAACCGGTAACCCCGACCACGAACGGTTTTGAGGCGGCTACCATCGAATCCGGCAGATTCGAGTTTTTTTCGCAGCCGACATATGTGCATATCAAGGCTGCGGTCATAAAGTCCGGAGTTTTTCTCCAGCACAAGTTTGTACAGCAGTTCGCGTCGCACCAGCGTCCGGGCGTTATAAAGCAAAATCCACAACAGCCGGAACTGGGTCGACGTCAGGTCCAGCGCAACATCCTGAAAGCGTGCGAACCTGCGTTTACTGTTTAAATGGAACTGAGCGCAGCTCAGCTCGTGAACCGCGTGATCGGGCGACCTGTCGAGGGAGCGGTTTCCCCCCCGCCGCAGTACCGCGGCGATTCGCAGGAGGATTTCGGCAGGACACGTAGCCGCAGTCACAAAATCATCCGCACCCGCCTGAAATGCCCGCACGCCGCTGTCGCCAGAGGGATTCGCTGAGAACAGCATGATAGGCACTGCAGCGGTCGCGCGAATATTCTGCAAGGTCTGGTAATCGGCCTCGCACTCATCACCGGCCACAACGAACACCAAGTGCACCACCTTACTGAACAGCACATCGACCGCATCGGCAAACCCGACGGCGACGTCGAGCTGATAGCCGGCATTCTCGATCAGTTCGATCAATTTTCTGAGCGGTGATCGTCTCTGGATAGACAAGGATTCGTGGCAGAGCATTTCGCTGCACAACAGTAAAACGCGCAGCGTCGCCAGAGGCTCGTCCTCCCTCAGGGCAGGGGATTCCCCCGACAGTGAATTCGACCTCATGCAGGGTTACCGAGGGTGCTGCTAATCTTATTCCGGATTCACCTCGAGCGTTACGAACAGGCCCAGTACCTCATTTTCAATGCCTTTTTCTGTGGATGGCTGCTCCCATTCGCTTTCGAGCAGATACAGCCCCGCTTGCGGCCATTCGATATCGAAGCGACCCTTGTCGTTGGTGGTCAGCTCCAGCGCGTGCCGCTGATTGCGATACCGGGTATTGCCGCGGGTTACTTTAATCGTGGCGTCACTCAGAGGCTTGCCGTCGAGCAGCATTTCAAACGAAGCTTTCTCGCCCGCAAACAGCTCGTTGGGATGGGTCAGGTAATTCAGTTCGAGACCCTTCCCGGAAGCCTTCAGGGTTTCGCGACTCAAGCCGTTGCGGGTCACGAAGGTCTCGATGCGATTAATCAGTTTCAGTCCGGACAATTCCTTGGCGTCTTTAGGCAAAGAGGATTTGATCTGCTCGGGTCTGCCGAACGCCCTTGCCTTTTTTCCATCCGCACCGGTATACCAGGTGAAATAAACGGGATCTTGCTCGACGGAGAAACGGTAGGTGCCGGATTCTTCCAGCAAAACCGCGCCGGAACTTTTGCGGGCCAGATCCACCAGGGGCGTGGCGTTGTCACTGGCACCACCGGGCTTGAAGACCCGCAGGCGGGTGGAGGCGGCCAGTTCATGTTCCAGCTTTTCCTCCACACTGGCATTTTTACCAGGTTTGGCCGGCTTTTTTCGGCGGGCAGCATCTTCCGGTTTAATTCCGCCGACAGAATAATCGGGATGAAAAAAATCATTGGAAATGCTGATATCGACTGTCACCACTTCAGGTTGTTCACCCGACAGTACCGAATGGCTGGGAATCATCCAGCGGCTGTGACCGAGCGCGCCGTGACTGGCAAGCAAGGTGCCCGAAGCGACCAGGCAGGCAAGCATTACATTTGAAAAAGGTCTCATGATGTCTCACTGAATGCTGATTTGGATTTCACCGAGTTCGTTATCGGCAGGAATAACCCAGGTCCCGTTTTTTCCCAGGCTGATTGTCTGACGCTGGAAACTGCGTCCGCCCTCTTCACGGGCGGCTTCGAAATTCAACAGATAATCGCCCGGAGGTACTGGTTTGCCTGTGTGGTCTTTGCCATCCCACGTGAACGTATATTGGCCGGGTTTGCGTGTGGCGCCGGTGACGCTGTCCAGCTCGCCGTTGGCGCTGCGCCCTGCCTTGCGCCACCACTGGCGAAGGTCTTTGAGCCAGGTGTCCTTTTCGTACCAGATAGCCAGGGTCACCACATTTTCCCGCTCCGGAGTTTCCAGCCAGACCGCAATGTAAGGTTTGTGATAGGGATTTACGTCCAGTGCCGGCACGGTGATGTCAATGGCCACGGGCGTGGTGGTGGCGGAACCGGGAGCAGCCACAAACAGCAACCCGGAAAATGCCGCACAAAGAAAAGTTTTCGACATACTAAATACCCGTCAGTCGTGGTACCCACAAAAAATAAAACAACACGGGAGTGACCGCTCCGAGTCCGGCCAGCGCGAGAGTAAGCCGGCGCTGGCGTTTATTCTGAAACAGCAGCAAAAAACCCGTCATTGAGAAAAAAATCATTAGCCAGGCGGATACGTCAATTATCCAGGACCAGACTGCGCCACTATGGCGACCTTTGTGCAGATCATTAAGCAGGGAAGTGGCGTTGCCCCTGCGATAATCCAGGGTCATCACCCCATCCGGGATGCTTACCGCCGCAGTGGCATAGCCTGCCGGCAGGGAATAATTCAGAAATACTTCTCCGAGTTCAGCGTCGAGATCGACAGAGGTTGCATTGGTGAGGCCAAAACGCTGCTCCAGCAGATCGTGCAGCAGCGTGTCCGCGCGCAATTCATTGCCATCGCCTTTAGCCTCGGTCATTGCCACGTTGACGGACTCGATTACATTTTTGTCGAGTACAACTTCAATGTTTTTCTCGGCACCGCTGCTGCCGAACAGATTCTGGTGATTCAGGAAATATCCGGTCAGACAAAAAAACAGCATTAATGCAAACAGGCTTGCGGATACATAGACGTGCAGAAGCCGCGCCATCGGCAATATCTGTCTGCTGAACATTTTCTGGAATTTTGATTGCGCCATAATAAGTCAAGCAAGCCCGCGTCCGGCGGGCCCGGAGTGATCAGAACTGATAGGAAACGGTGGCTTTCACGTTGCGGCCCGGATCGTAATCCTGAAGGGAAAGCAGCCCGAAGCGTCGGTGACTCGACAAACCGGTGCGCGACGACTGCGACGCATAATATTCGTCGAAAAGGTTGTCTACGCCGAAAGTGAATGCCCAGCCATCACGGACGTTTTGCGGGGTCCAGCGCGCCGCGATGTTGTGAATGGTAAAGCCTTCCTTCGAATTGTTTTCGGTGGCTCCATCCAGATCCACGCCGGCCGCCAGATCGTCCACAAGTTGCACTTCCCAGTGCAGGGCAAGGTTCCACGGCAGAATTTCGTAATCGACGTTCAAGGACCAGGTATCACCCTGCTTGCGGTCAATGCGGGCGCCGTCGAGACTGGCGAAGCCGGCAAACGCGTCCAGCTCGCTGTCGGCTCGGGAAAATGTCAGCAGCGCGTCGAGACTGCCCAGGGAAACGCCGGTATAAGCTTCGAACCCGTCAATGGTCATATCCCCGACGTTGCTCTTGACGTAGTCTCCGTCGCTGTTTTCCGTATAGTCGTAAATGTAATTGTCGATGCTGGTTTCGAATACCGTGACACCTGCGCTGTAGCGACTGTTGCGCCACGCTATGGCCAGTTCATTGTTGGTGCCGGTTTCCGCTTTTATGTCGGGGTTGCTGACATCAAAAAGCCCGGCGCCGGTGAAGACTTCACCGATTTCCGGCGCCTTGAAAAGCTGAGTGCTGCTCGCGTGAAACAGCAGATCGTCAGTTACATGAAACTCCAGAGCCAGGGCGCCGGTGACTTCCGAAAAAGTATCTTTGACGACGGCCGATTCGAGATCCGCGTGGCTGAAACGGAGCCCGGGAATCACCGCAAACCGCGAACCGAGCGCGATGCGATCCTGCAGATAAATGGCGCTGGTGGTGGCACTTTCGCCGGAGTGGGCGTCGTCCACAGTGAGATAGTCCGCACGGTATTCGGTATCGTACTCAATGATCTCGCCGCCGTATGTCAGTTCATGGCCGGAGAGGGTGGTGACGGCGATTACGTCGAGGCCGAGGTTTTTGGCTTCACCGGAGATATAACCGGCATCTGGATCTGGCGCCCAGCCGGTCTCGTCGCGGTCCAGTGTGCTGACCGTCGAGTAGATGGTGGCTTTAACGGTGGAGTGCTGGCCCCAGATCAGGTCGTAATTCAGTGTGAGTGTGTCGCGGGCAAATTCTGTGGGCCACAACAACGGGCCGCCAACACCGTTATTGATAGCAAGGTCAGTGGCCAGGCCCATGTCCGGCCGGTAGGTGTAATCACCCTTGTCAACATAGGTTTCATAACCGAAGCGCAGGCGCTGGTTCGCCGTCGCCTGCCAGCCCAGTTTGATCAGGGCGTCGGTCACTTCGCCTTCAAAGCCGCGCACCTTGCCGTCGGTACCGGGAACAACATTTCCTTCAAAATCGCGGATACGGCCGCCACCTACCTTGAAATCTTCCTTGTTGACGCGGTTTACATAGCCCAGCACGTCAAAGGCATCGGTGAGTTGACCAAACGCGGTGGCTGAATAGCTCGTGCTTGCGTTATTCGCGTAGCCGGCTTGCAGGCGGGCGCCGAAGCGCTCGCCGGCCGGCAGGAGGTCTTCTGCGCTCTTGGTCTGGAAACGGACCGTACCGCCAAGCCCCCCGTGAATGACGGAGTTATTGCCGAGGTCCAGTTCTGCGGCACTGAGGATGTCTGCGTGGATCTGCAGATTGCCCATGTGGTGGTACATGTAAGTGTTCTGATTGGCACCGTCGATGGTGATGCGCAGGTCTTTGTCATCCATGCTGCGAATGGTGATGCGCTGGTTCATCGAGTGGGCACCGCCGACGTCTACACCCGGCAGGGTCCGTAGCAGATCACTGATGTGGTCGACCTGACGCACTGCAACCGCGTCTTCGTCGAGGTTCAGCGAACTTGTGCGAACCTTGGTTCCCCACACTTTGATTTCTTCCATGACTTCATCGGCCTGAGCTGCCCCCGCCCCCAGACCCCCGGCCAACATCAGCAGGCCGCCCCCAATGCAGATACTACTTTTCATGTTACCGCTCTCTTCTTTAAGTGCGTCGGATGATAATTGTTATCATTTAGATTCGCAAGAAAAGTAGCGTCAAGTGTGATGGAACCGAATTTTTTGTTCCGCAAAATTTGCGCCCGCAACTCCGACTACAGTCGCCAGAACATCGGTGTGAACAGCACCAGCAATGTGAATACTTCCAGGCGGCCCATGATCATGGCCAGGCACAGGAGCCATTTCGCCGCCGCGGGAATGTCGCCATAGTGCGCCGCGACATCGCCCAAGCCGGGGCCGAGGTTGTTGAGGCACGCGCTCAGAGCCGTAAACGCCGTGGTGAAATCCATCCCGGTGGCCAGCAGCAAAACGCACATGACGATGAACACCAGTGCATAGGCGATGAAGAATGCCCAAACCGCGGTTATCACACGGTCGCTGACGCTATGCGTTCCAATTTTCACGGAAATGACCGCGTTCGGATGGATCAGTCCGTAAATCTCGCGCATGCCCTGACGCAGGATCAGCAAAATCCGGATCATCTTGATGCCGCCCGCCGTGGAGCCGGCGCACCCGCCCATGAACGCCAGCAAGATCAGGAAAAAAGGCAGGAATGTTGGCCAGCGAGCGAAATCCGCGGTGACGAATCCGGTGGTGGTGAGGATAGATACCAACTGAAACCCGCCGTGCAGCAGGCTGTCGGCACCGCCGTAGGCATTGTTAAGAAGCAGGGTTACCGCCGTTACCACGAACCCGCCGATGATAATCAGCATGTAAAAGCGACATTCGGGATCGGTCCAGTAACTTTGCAGGGAGCGGTTCTGCCAGGCGGTGAAATGCAGCGCAAAATTGATTCCGGAGACGATCATGAAAAAAATGGCGATCAGCATGATCGGTCCGCTGTTGAAATAGCCAATGCTCGCGTCGTGGGTAGAAAAGCCGCCGATGGCTACTGTCGCAAAAGCGTGGCCGATGGCATCAAAAAGACTCATCCCGGCCAGCCAGAAGGCCGTGGTGCACGTTAAGGTCAGACCCAGATAAATCATAAAAAGCGTTTTCGCAGTTCCGGCGATACGCGGGGTCAGCTTGCGGTCCTTCATGGGCCCCGGAGTTTCTGCCCGGTACAACTGCATGCCGCCCACGCCAAGCATGGGCAGAATGGCTACGGCGATGACAACAATGCCGATGCCGCCGAACCATTGCAGTTGCTGGCGGTAATACAGAAGCGATGGCGGCAGATGATCCAGGCCCACCATAACCGTGGCGCCGGTGGTGGTCAGTCCGGAAATGGATTCGAAGGCAGCGTCAACCACGCTCATTTCGACGGCGGTTGAAAACGCAAATGGCAGGCAACCGAACAGGCCGAGCACAGTCCAGAACAGCGCCGTAACCAGGAAGCCGTCGCGCATGCGCAAATCCTGTTTGTCAGCGCGCGCCGGATACCAGACCAGCAGACCCGTCCCCAGGGTAATGACAAAGGCGATGATGAAACTCGCGTGACTCTGGTCGCCATACCAGAACGACACCAGCAGTGGCGGTGCCAGCGTGAAGCTGAACAACGTCAGCAGCAAGCCGAAAACCTTGCAGATGACCAATGGGCGCATAACAATTCCCAAGAAATTTCTGATCCGGGCCGTTCACGGCGATCGCAAAGTTGGCGGGTGATCAGAAAAAGGTAAAGCCCACCTGGAACAACCGTTCGATATCGCGGGTATAGCGTTTATCTACGAGGAAAACGATCACGTGATCTCCACTTTCAATGACGATATCGTCGTGGGCGATCAGCACGTCGTATTCCGTCTGAGGTGCATCATTGTCTTTCTTTTTTTGCCGCACAACCGCGCCAATGGTTGCGCCTTCGGGCAAATCAATGTCTTCGATAGCCCGACCCACCACCCTGGAGGTTTTGCTATCGCCATGGGCGATGACCTCGATGGCTTCGGCCGCGCCGCGCCGCAATGAGTGCACATTCACGATGTCGCCCCGGCGCACGTGGGTCAGAAGCGTACCGATGGTGGCCTGTTGCGGCGAGATGGCAATATCGATTTCTCCGCCCTGGATCAGATCCACATAGGCCGGATTGGTGATCAGGGTCAGCACTTTGCGCGCCCCCAGTCGCTTGGCCAGCATGGATGACATGATGTTGGCTTCGTCGCTGTTGGTGACGGCGAGAAACACGTCGCAACCTTCAATATTTTCTTCCAGAAGCAATTCCCGGTCAGAGGCACTGCCTTGCAGGACGATGGTGTGCTGGAGCTTTTCCGACAGAAACCGGGTGCGCTGTTCGGAGTACTCAATCAGTTTGACCGAGTAACGTTTCTCCAGATTCGACGCCAGGCTCAGGCCGATATTGCCGCCGCCGGCGATGACGACGCGTTTATAGGGGCGATCAAGGCGCCGCAACTCGCTCATGACCGCGCGGATATCTTCCTTGGCGGCGAGGAAAAATACTTCATCATCGGCTTCGATAACTGTCGAGCCTTCCGGCGTAATGGCGTGGTCGCGCCGGAAAATGGCAGCGACCCGGGTGTCGATATTGGGCATGTGCTTGCGCAGAAACCGCAACTCCTGCCCAACGAGCGGTCCTCCGTAATACGCCTTGACGGCGACCAGCTGGACGCGGCCGCCGGCAAAATCCAGTACCTGCAGGGCGCCGGGTTGCTCCACCAGGCGGTAGATGTAGTTCGAGACAATCTGCTCGGGACTGATGATGACATCCACCGGGATTGCATCCTTGCGGAACAGCCCGGTGTAGGACGCGTATTCCTGGGAGCGAATCCGTGCGATTTTGGTCGGGGTATTGAACAGGCTATGGGCAATCTGGCAGGCGATCATGTTGGTTTCGTCGTGACTGGTCACGGCGATAAGCATGTCGGCATCTTCAATGCCCGCCTGCACCAGTACACTCGGATAGGAGGCATTACCCGCAACCACACCGATGTCGATGCGGTCCCGCAATTCCCGCAGGCTTTGCTCATTCTGGTCCACGACAGTGATGTCGTTGGATTCGCTGGACAGGTTACTGGCCAGAGTACCGCCTACCTGCCCGGCGCCGAGGATGACGATTTTCATGGCGAGCCTGCCCGGACCTGTGAAATGTGCACCCACGCCCCGGGGAATTGCCACCGGGCGCGGTGGAATGGTTGAAGCATTTTTGCTCCAGTTGGCGGCGGCCGGATGGGGTGCCGCCTGTATTGTTACGTGTTAGCGCTCGCAGCCTGTCCTGCAGTGATCAAGCCGGCTCATTACGCATCCGGCGCCGCACTGTGCCGCGGGTGCACCTTTTCGATAACCGCGTAATAGAAGCCATCGTGGCCGCCGACCTGAGGAAAAAGTTGTCGGCCCACGGCGCAGGCTATGCCCCAGTCCGCATCGATACGCACTTCTGAAGCATCCTGATTCTGCGCCAGAAACGCTTCAAGTTGCTGACTGTTTTCTTGTGGCAATACTGAACAGGTCGCGTAGACCAGCCGGCCTCCGTCCTTGAGCAATGGCCATAACGCCTTGAGCAGGTCTGCCTGTTGGTCTGTAAGCGCCTTCACATCGGCCGGCGTCCGCAGGCATTTAATATCGGGATGACGGCGGATGACGCCGGTTGCGGAGCAGGGAGCATCCAGCAGAATTCGGTCGAAGGGTTTCCCGTCCCACCAACGCTGTGGCTGCCGGGCATCTCCTTCAATCAGGGTCGCCTGCAACCGGTGCCTCTCAAGATTTTCCCGGACACGAACCAGGCGGACGCCATCATTGTCCAGCGCCATTACCTGCAAGTCTGGCTCAGTTTCCAGCAAATGACAGGTCTTGCCCCCCGGTGCACAGCAGGCATCCAGTACCCGCTGCCCGGGTTCCAGTCCCAACAGGGGCGCCGCCAGCTGCGCCGCTTCGTCCTGCACGGCAACCCGGCCCTCCTGAAAGCCCGGTAATTGCTCCACCGGTGCGGGTTGAGCCAGGGTCAGGCCCCAATCGCTGTAAGGCGTCGCCTGGGCGGCAAGACCCTGGCCGTGCAAATGCGTCAGATAATCTTCCCGGCTTTGCTGGCGGATGTTAAGGCGCAAAGTCATGGGAGGCCGCGTGTTGTTGGCATCGCAGATCGCAGACCAGTGGATAGGCCAGGCCGCCTGCAGTTCCTCCAGAAGCCATTGTGGATGGCTCCAGCGATATTGGGGATGAGTCTGCCACTTGGCTTCCAGTGTTTCCCGATTGCGCTGCACCCCTCGAAGGACCGCATTGACCAGTGCTTTGGCCCAGTGCTTTTTCAGTTCGACGGTGGCTTCAACGGTGTCGGCCAGGGCGGCATGATCCGGAATCCGGCTTTCCAGCAGTTGGTAAATGCCTACTAACAAAAGCGCCTGGATATCCAGATCGCGCTTCTTGAATGGCTTGCGCAGTTGGGCTTCGGTAAGCACGGTATAGCGATGGGCAAAGCGGCAGGCACCGAAACAGAGTTCCTGCAACAGCGCCTGGTCCCTTGGCGCCAGGCCGCGGGTAGCGGTCGGGAGAAGCTGCGCAAGGGTTTTCCCGTCTTCCAGCAACTGGCCGACAACCCTGGCCGCCCGGGCACGAACCGACAGGCTCACAGGCCGAAGCACTTGCCCGCCTGGAAGCGGGCACTGAAACCGTTGAGGGCATCCTTGGCGCAGAGGGGTTTGCCGCCAGGTAATTGAAGGCTCAACAGTTCCAGCACAGTGCCTTCACCGCAGCAGACGAGCAACTGGTTTCCTTTGACCAGCATGGTGCCGGGTTTGTCCGTATGGCGCAGGGTGCTGGTGCGGCTGTCGAAAATCCGGATGCGCTCGCCCTCGAGCTGGGTATGGGTGACCGGCGCCGGATTGAACGCATGGATTTTGCGATCCAGGATCGAGGCCGTCTGCATCCAGTCCAGCTGGGCTTCTTCCTTAGAATGTTTTTTGGCGTAGGTCGCCCGGGCGTCGTCTTGAGGGACCGGATCAACGCGGCCGAGCGCCAGTTGATCGAGGGTCTGCAGCAAGGCTTTTGGCCCCAGCTCCAGCAACCGGTCGTGCAGGTGCGCAGCCGAGTCCGAAGGCAGAATCGGGCAGCGGGCGATAGTAAGCACGCCCCCGGTATCCAGGCCGACATCCATTTGCATGATAGTCACTCCGGATTCCTCATCACCGGCCTCAATGGCGCGCTGGATGGGTGCGGCGCCGCGCCATCGAGGCAGTATCGATGCATGGACGTTGATGCAACCGAGCCGTGGCGCGTCCAGTACCGCCTGGGGCAGTAACAGTCCGTAAGCCACGACGACCATGATATCGGCATGCCAGGCAGCCAGGCGTGCCTGCTCGTCGGCGGATTTCAGGCTGAGGGGTTGCACCACCGGGGTACCGGTCAGTGCAGCCAGAGTCTTGACCGGGCTTGCGGAGACTTTTTTGCCCCGCCCCGATGGCCGGTCTGGCTGTGTGTAAGCGGCCACTACCTTGTGACGACTGGCCAGCAGCGCCGCCAGGTGCCGCGCCGCAAACTCCGGAGTACCGGCGAACAGGATTCTTAAGGAGGGATCAGACATGACTTGCCCGGGGGGTTGGGGATCAGGCGCGGGTGCGCGATTGTTTTTCCAGTTTGGTGCGAATGCGTTTGCGCTTCAGGCCAGATAGATAGTCGACAAACAGCTTGCCGTTGAGGTGATCGCATTCATGTTGAATGCACACCGCGAGCAGACCCTCCGGTTCGATGACAAATGGATTTCCATCGCGGTCCAGCGCCGAGACGCGAATGTGGCGCGGCCGGGTAACCTTTTCATAGAAGCCGGGAACGCTGAGGCAGCCTTCCTCGTAATCTTCCTCATCGCGGTCGAGGATTTCGATGCGAGGGTTGATGAATACCCGCGGTTCGTTATTTTCCTCCGAGATATCCATCACAATAACCTGCTCATGGACGTTGACCTGGGTGGCGGCAAGACCGATACCGGGGGCTGCATACATGGTTTCAAACATGTCGTCGACAAGCTGCCGGACGCGATCATCCACTTCTGTCACCGGTTGGGCAACCGTGCGCAGGCGGGGGTCGGGGAAAGTCAGAATATTCAATATAGCCATAGCTTGATCACAACAACTGTTTAAAAAGATTCAGATTTGTTCGCCAGTTCGCAGGCGCATTAGTAGTCGGGAAACATTCGCGTCAAACTTTCTGCGCGTCCTGCGGCTATGGACTATTATAACGATAGTATTTCCTGGAGCTGCATGAGCGAATGGTATAGGACATCTAGTATGAAGAAAACCTTGATAGGATTGTTGGGCACGCTGATGCTCAGCCAGGCGTTAGCCCAAGAACCGGAGTTCAAGGCGGATTATCCGCAGCGTTACACGGTAGTGAAAGGCGACACCCTTTGGGATATCTCCAACCGATTTTTAGAAACACCCTGGGCCTGGCCCGAGATCTGGCATGTCAACCCGCAGATCGATAACCCTCACCTGATCTACCCGGGCGACGTCATTCGTCTGGTTTATCTCGACGGCAAGCCACGGCTTACTGTGGAACGCGGTGAGCGGGTCGTAAAACTTTCGCCCCAGGTTCGTTATGTGGAAGGCGATCAGGCGATTCCGTCAATACCGCTGGATCGCATCAACAATTTCCTCTCCCGCAGCCGGATTCTGTCCGCTGAAGAAATTGAAAAGGCGCCCCATGTGGTCGCCGGCGAAGCCAAACGGCTGGTGCTCGGCAAGGATGACCAGCTGTATGCTCGCGGGGTTTTCGATGAAGACGTCAGCGTCTACGGAATATATCGCAAGGGCGAAGTCTACGTCGATCCGGTGACCCGTGAAGTTCTCGGTGTCCAGGCCCTCGATATCGGCACCGGTAAAATGCGGGCGCTTGAAGGTGAAATCGCGACGCTGAAAATGACTCGTACCACGGAAGAAGTCCGGGTAGGGGACCGGTTGCTGGTGGAAGAAGAGCGTCCAGTCGATTCGACCTTTTTCCCGTCTTCCCCGAAAGGAGATGTCAACGCGGTGATTATTGCGGTTGAAGGCGGCGTCACCCAGGTCGGCAAGATGGACGTGGTGGTCGTCAACCGTGGCGATCGGGAAGGTATCGAAGTCGGTAACGTATTCGCTGTATACAAGAAAGGCGGCAAAGTGAAAGACCGGGTAAAAGGCGACATGGTCGACTTGCCCGATGAGCGCGCCGGTCTGGTGATGGTGTTCCGTACGTTTGAAAAGTTAAGTCTGGGTCTGGTCCTGGAATCGGACCGCCCCCTGGCGGTGAAGGATCTTATCCGCAATCCATAGTACTGGATGGTTCAAAAACCCCGCTCCGGCGGGGTTTTTTTATGTCCATCGGTTGTCCGCGGATCACGCGGCTGCTAGCCTAGCGAACCTTTGGACGGGAATTGACAGGGATGAAGTTGAGCGAACCTGAACAGCATTTATTGCTGTCGCATTTGCCGGAAGTCGGTGCCGCAGCGTATTGGGCACTGGTAGAACATTTTGACGGGCTCGGTGCTGCCCTTGCCGCGTCTTCCTCCAGGCTCGCCGGGCTTATTAATCCCGTCGCCATCGCCCTTCTGGATGAAATCCGACGCACCGGTGACAGGCATCCTGTGCTGCGAGGGGTGCGCCAGGATCTGGAATGGCTCAGGGCGCACGCGGTAAATCTGATCTGCGTGACGGACCCCCGCTATCCGGTACTCCTCAAAGAAATCGCCCGGCCGCCTCCATTGCTTTACGTACTCGGTAATGTTGACGCGCTGTCGATGCCGCAGGTTGCCATTGTCGGCAGCCGCAAACCTAGCCGGGGCGGGCTGGAACACGCCGGACAATTTGCAACGGAACTTGCCCGGGGGGGCCTCACCATCACATCCGGTCTGGCACTGGGCGTGGACATCGCCGCCCACATGGGCGCGCTGGCTGCGAATGGATCGACGGTGGCGGTTCTGGCAACCGGTATAGACCTTGTGTATCCCCGGAGACATGTGCAGGCTGCAGCAGACATTGTTGCCCAGGGGGGAGCTCTGGTGACGGAATTTTCCCTGCGTACGCCACCCCATCCGTCCCACTTTCCCCAGCGCAACCGTATTATCAGTGGCCTGAGCTTTGGCGTGCTGGTAGTGGAGGCTGCGGTGAAGAGCGGCTCCTTGATCACTGCCCGTTTTGCACTGGCACAGAACCGTGAAGTCTTTGCCATCCCCGGTTCCATTCATAACCCGCTCAGTCGCGGTTGCCATGCGTTGCTGCGCGATGGCGCCAAACTGGTGGAGACAGCCCAGGATATTCTCGATGAAGTGCCCGGCTTTCTGTCGTTAAAGTGGCAGGAAAGCCTGCCCCGGCGCGTAGCGACCATGGAGCATCTGCCGGGCGATATGGATTGCGGGACACCGGAGGCCGAGTTGCTGGCGCAACTGGATTATGATCCGGTCTCACTTGAATCCCTGGTGGAACGCACCGGCCGGGCGGCGGGAGAAGTCATGGCAGCGTTGCTCACTCTGGAGCTTAAAGGCCTTGCCGTTTCCCAGGCGGGCGGATTTGTCAGACATCACGTCTACAACGCCTGAAGGTGCCTCCACATAAGGTGGCCGGCCGTTATTCGCGACGCGGCAGACATCCCTTGTCGACCGCAGGCAACTGAGGTAACTTTGTGCGCTTTTTGGGAAGCGGCGATGGTTGGTACTGGACGGCCCCGGTTACGGCAGGCGATTGGCGTTTTACGTGCAGGTGGCGTAATTGCGTATCCTACGGAGGCTGTGTGGGGTCTGGGATGCGCTTTCGATAACCGGCACGGCGTGGCACGCATTCTCCAGCTGAAAAACCGGTCCGTCCAAAAAGGCCTTATATTGGTGGCGGCCGATATCGAACAGTTTGATTTCCTCCTGGAGGGGCTCGACGGCAGGCAGCAGGAGGAGCTTCGCTCCAGCTGGCCAGGGCCGACCACCTGGCTGGTTCCCCACCGCGACCGGTTACCCGGCTGGATCAGCGGCGAGCACAATACGGTGGCGGTGCGGGTAAGCAGCCATCCGGTAGTGCAGGACCTGTGTCGCGGGTATGGAAGCCCACTGGTTTCCACCTCGGCCAATCCCCAGGGTGCTCAACCCGCACGCTCCGGGTTCCAGGCGCGCCGGTATTTCGGAGAAAGCGTTTATTACGTTCCGGGTCGGATTGGTGCCAGCACCCGGCCCAGCCAGATCCGGGATTTACTAACCGGGACAGTCATACGGGCCTGATCGGCGGCCTGACCTCAACCAGCGAGAGCGGATCGCACCATGAGTATTCCGGACAAACAAGCAGTCTTAAATTACCTGATGGAGTTGCAGGAGCGGATTTGCCGTGCACTGGCCCAGGCCGACGGTGAAAAATCCTTTGCAGAAGATTCCTGGCAGCGCGCTGAAGGCGGTGGTGGGCGCTCCAGAATTCTCACCGACGGCGCCGTGTTCGAAAAAGGCGGTGTCAATTTTTCCCATGTGTCCGGTCAGCAGATGCCGGCATCGGCGACGGCGCACCGCCCGGAACTGGCAGGTCGCCGATTTGAAGCCATGGGGGTGTCCCTGGTGATGCATCCGCGCAATCCCTATGTGCCCACCAGCCACGCGAATGTCCGGTTTTTCATTGCAGAAAAGGATGGCGCGGACCCTGTCTGGTGGTTTGGCGGCGGCTACGACCTGACACCGTTTTACGGATTCGAGGATGACTGCGTGCATTGGCACAGGACGGCGAAAGAAGCCTGCAAACCCTTCGGCGACAGCACCTATGCGCGATACAAGAATTGGTGCGATGAATATTTTTACCTCAAGCATCGCAACGAGGCCCGGGGCGTCGGCGGGCTGTTTTTTGATGATCTGAACGAGCCTGGATTCGAGCGCAGTTTTGCTTTCATGAAATCGGTTGGCGACAGTTATCTCGAAGCCTATGTACCCATCGTCAACCGGCGCAAAAATACCGAGTATGGCGAACGCGAACGGCGCTTCCAGTTGTATCGCCGCGGCCGCTATGTGGAATTCAATCTGGTATATGACCGCGGTACGCTTTTCGGTCTGCAGACAGGCGGACGCACCGAGTCGATCCTCATGTCCCTGCCGCCGCTGGTTCGCTGGGATTATGATTGGCACCCCGATCCCTGTTCGGAGGAGCATGCGTTATACACCGACTATTTGCCCCCGAGGGATTGGATTTGATGTCAGTGGATCGC
Organism: uncultured Cellvibrionaceae bacterium; assembly: GCA_964641175.1. Classification (GTDB taxonomy): domain Bacteria; phylum Pseudomonadota; class Gammaproteobacteria; order Pseudomonadales; family Cellvibrionaceae; genus CAYNST01. Next base: position 2,371 of record CAZXLJ010000029.1, on the reverse strand, counting down.
TATGCCGTTGTCGGAAACCCCATTCATCATTCGCGGTCGCCCGAAATCCACGCCCTCTTTGCGGCCCAGTCCGGTGAAAAAATCGAATACAGCCGGATGCTGAGCACGCCGGAAACTTTCAATGACGATGTGCACCATTTTTTTGTAAACGGCGGTCAGGGTCTCAATATCACCGTACCGTTCAAGGAAAAGGCCTACGCTCTTGCCCGCGCGACTTCCGACAGGGCGAAGCTCGCCGGGGCTGTCAACACCCTGTTACCGGGGCGCCACGGCGGGTTGTTCGGAGACAACACCGACGGCGCCGGCCTGCTGACTGATTTTGTTGCGGCAGGCTGGAAGATTCCCGGAAAGAAGCTGCTGGTTATCGGAGCCGGTGGCGCCGTCCGGGGCGTATTGCAGCCACTGTTATCATGTCGGCCAGCATCGATTGTGGTTGCCAACCGGACTGTGGCGAAGGCCGGCGTGCTGGCGCAATTATTTTCCCGGTCCGGCAATGTGGAAGCCAGGGGGCTGGACGAACTGGCCGGTCGCCAGTTTGATCTGGTCATCAATTGCACCTCGGCGAGCCTTGGGGGCGATGTGCCGGAGGTCCCGGCGAGTATTTTTTCCGGCGGCGCGTTGGCCTACGACATGGTGTACCAAAGCGGGCTGACCCCTTTTCTTCAGTGGGCACAGAACCATGGCGCGAGTGAAGTTCGCGATGGTCTGGGCATGCTGGTCGGGCAAGCGGCAGAGTCCTTTTTCCTTTGGCGCGGCGTCACGCCAGATATTGCTCCGGTTATAGCGCAACTGCGAGCGCAGTTGAATTCCTGATGCAATTCTGAGGCGCCAACACAGGTCAATTTTTGACACTGCATTGCGAGTTTCTCTCGCGCATTTAAATCAACGGGTGGAACAGAATTCACCCGTCTATTGCAGTCCTTTTTTCGGTCGTCCAGCGTCAGTTAATCGAGGACAACTCCTGTCGCGGGCCGAAAAATTCCAGATGTATTTGTGATTCGCTAATTCCGAGTTGAGTCAGGCTGCGGAACAGCTGACTCAAAAATGGCGGCGGTCCGCAGAGATAAATATCGGATGCGGCATTCATATTCAGAGACTTCAGAAAATCAATGTCGATCAGCCCATGATTTTCGGACCCCGGCTCAACATCACTGTAACGGTGATGAACGTTCACTGAAGCATGTTTTTCCGCCAATTCATCAAGACGGCTGCGAAACGCCTGAACCTGCGGATTCCGGCAAGCATGGGCGAGGGTGATCGCGCGCCGGGGTGATCTTTCCAGAGCCGTTTCCAGCATGCTCAGCAAGGGGGTAATGCCGACACCGGCAGCAAGCAAAATAAGCGGCCCCTCCGTATTTGTCGTTTGCAGATAAAACTGCCCGCACGGCGGTCCCACTTCTAGGGTCGCGCCAATATTGGTGTCGTGGTGCAGCAGGTGGGAAACATATCCATGCAAGGTGGTGCCGAACTGGTTGACGCTGGATTCACGTTTGACACTGATTCGAAAAAAATCCTCGCCCGGTTTGCTGGACAGGCTGTAGTTGCGCATGGTGGTGGCACCATCGGGCAATGGTAACCGGACGGTTATATATTGGCCGGGAAGGAAATCAGGTAGAGCGCCGCCGTCTTCAGGCTGCAGATAAAACGACGTAATCAGATCACTCTCGCGCTCTTTGCGTGCGATGACAAACTTGCGAAATCCGTCCCATCCACCGGGCTTTTCCGCGTTTTCGCGAACTATCTGTGACTCCCGCCCTATCAGGACACCGGCCAGGGCTCCGTAGGCTTCTGCCCAGGCATCAATAATTTCGTCCGTTGCCGCCGCGCCCAGAACTTCACGTATTGAGGCGAGCAGGTTTTCCCCCACGATGGGATAGTGTTCCGGTTTGATCTGCAGGGCAGCATGTTTGTGGGCGATGAGTTCCACCGCTCCGTGCAGTTGCTCCAGCCGGTCAATATTCGCGGCATAGGCGCAGATGGCACCCGCCAGAGCGCGCTGCTGGATACCGTTTGCCTGGTTGGCCGCATTGAAGAACGGGGCGACTTCGGGGTTGTGGGCAAACATTCTGCGGTAAAAATATTGAGTGAGCGCTTCGCCGTTTTCCTGCAGCACAGGGACGGTCGCTTTAACAATTTCGAGGGTTTCCGGTTTCATGGCAATATCCCGATAAGATGTAGTTTGGATGCATCTTATCGGGATGTCGTAGCATGTGCAACGCAGATTTTTATTTGTTAGCCGGACCCTGGGGAACCTCTGATCAAGTCCGGACAGCGTCTGCGCGTTTTGGCCGCGCCCACGGGGCTTGCATCGCTTTACGAGCTCTGCGTTGGCACTTCTCGACAGGCAGTCAGCATGCCTTCGAAGTGCCGC
>CAZXLJ010000028.1:2885-32820 GCA_964641175.1 uncultured Cellvibrionaceae bacterium | reverse complement strand
AGTAACACCTTGGCACTTCCGACTTGCGCGCGTACTTTGTTGATCGCGTCATCAACAATGTTGGCTGCTGTCCAAAGCGCGTCACAGCCACAAAGATCAAACAGGAAATGTTCGAATATTCGTTTACCTTGCAGAGTGTGGGTGACTTCTGGATGAAACTGCAGGCCGTATAGTTTGCGCGGAACACAACACATGCCGGCGATGGGACAGGATTGCGTGGATGCCATCACTTCAAAATGTTCCGGCAAGGCCATGACTTTGTCACCATGACTCATCCACACATCGAGCAGACCCTTGCCGGACTCGGAGATGTGGTCCTGGATATTCCGGAACAAGGGATTGTCGGCTTCGACAGTAATCTGGGCGTAGCCAAATTCCTGCACCGGCGATGATTCCACCGAGCCACCCAGCTGCACGGCCATGGTCTGCATGCCATAGCAGATTCCGAGCACGGGTACGTCCATATTGAACACGATTTCAGGCGCTCGCGGCGAGCCACTCGCGGTCACACTTTCAGGACCGCCTGCCAGAATGATTCCATTGGGCGCGTAGGCCAGGATATCTTCGGCCGACATGTCGAACGGATGGATCTCCGAATAAACGCCAATCTCACGCACCCGACGCGCAATCAATTGTGTGTACTGCGAGCCAAAGTCCAGAATCAGAATTTTTTGAGCGTGTATATCTATTGTCATATCGGTTTTGCCACCTGACTGCTACATAGCGGTACATAAAACAAGAAAACCCGCTGACATGCGTCAGCGGGCTTCGCGATCAAATCGACTCCCACAAGATGGGGCTAGCGGCCACTTACGGGGTAATTGGGCGCTTCTTTGGTAATGCTGACATCATGTACATGGCTTTCACCCATGCCCGCCGCCGTAACCCGAACAAAGCTCGGCTTGGTGCGCATTGTTTCCAGGTCTATGGACCCTGTATAGCCCATGGCAGCGCGCAGCCCACCCATGAGCTGGTGAACTACCGCACTCAACGATCCTTTGTAAGGTACCCGACCCTCTATACCTTCCGGCACAAGCTTTTCCATCCCCTGTGCAGAGTCCTGAAAATAGCGGTCAGAGGACCCCTGGTTGCGACTCATGGCGCCCAGCGAACCCATGCCCCGGTATGATTTGTAGGTTCTGCCCTGATACAGCTCCACTTCGCCCGGTGCCTCTTCCGTACCCGCGAACATTGACCCCATCATCACGACATGGGCTCCAGCGGCAATCGCCTTGGCCAGATCACCGGAGAAGCGGATACCACCGTCGGCAATAACAGGTACATCGGTATCTTTCAGCGCCGCCGCTACTTCGGCAATTGCGGACATTTGCGGGACGCCCACACCGGTGACAATTCTGGTCGTGCAGATCGAGCCTGGGCCGATGCCAACCTTGACTGCGTCCGCGCCCGCTTCCAGCAGAGCCTGGGCTGCGGCAGCGGTCGCAATGTTGCCGCCTATCACGTCAACCTCTGGATACATCTGCTTGATTCGCCGGACCCGGTCCAGCACATTCTTGGAGTGTCCGTGGGCTGTATCCACCACCAGAACGTCCACCCCCGCGGCAACCAGTGCGGCTACCCGGTCGTCGGTATCGGGGCTGGTCCCGACCGACGCGCCCGCTCGCAACCGGCCATCAGAGTCCTTGCAGGCATTGGGGAATAATTCGGCTTTGTTGATATCTTTGACGGTAATCAGTCCTTTCAGCTGAAACTCATCATTGACCACCAGTACCTTCTCGATTCTGTGCCGATGTAACAAGCTGCGGATTTCGCTGGCGGAAGCCCCCTCCTTTACAGTTACCAGTTTGGATTTTGGCGTCATGATACTGGCCACCGAAGCGTCCAGATTTGGTTCAAACCGCACATCTCGACCGGTGACTATGCCTACCAGATCGCCCTGCTCCAGTACGGGCACGCCCGAAAACCGGTTCCGCTGGGTCAATGCGATCAACTCTTTTATGGTGGCGGAAGAATTGATGGTTATAGGATCTTTTACAACGCCCGCTTCAAATTTCTTGACCGTACGAACTTCTTCTGCCTGCTGCTCGATGGTCATACTTTTATGTATGATCCCGATGCCACCTTCCTGCGCCAGCGTAATGGCCAGGCGACCTTCAGTTACCGTATCCATGGCGGCTGACACCAACGGAATGTTCAAAGAGATGCGACGAGTGAGCCGAGTTTTTAAAGAAACATCTTTCGCTGTCACCTCGGAATAGCCTGGCACCAACAGGACATCGTCAAAGGTGAGTGCTTCATGAGCGATTCTCAGCATACGGGCGTAACCTCTGTTAACGAGATAAACCGGAAATTATAGCTTCTCCGGCCCCGCCGGGTAAATGAGAAATGGTTTTGCGGCTTCTGCGCTACAGCTCGAGCTTCCAAGTGTTTACACTGGGAAACCCGGATCCATCCGCCCTTTTGCCGGAGAAACTCTTGGATAAACAAGTACTGACAGTCAGCCAGCTGAATTCCCGAGCGCGTGAACTGCTGGAGGCGACGTTCGCGTCTGTCTGGGTTGAGGGCGAAATTTCCAATGTATCCACGCCGGCATCGGGACATTGGTATTTCACTTTGAAAGACTCTGCCGCCCAGATCCGCTGTGCCATGTTCCGCAATCGCAACATTTTCAGTCGATGCAAGCCCGAAGCGGGGAAGAAGGTCGCGGTACGCGGGCGGATCAGCCTGTTTGAAGGTCGCGGCGACTACCAGCTCATAGCTGATCAGATGGACGCGGCCGGAGAAGGTGATCTGCAGCGGCAGTTTGAGCGAATGAAGGCTCGCCTGCAATTGGAAGGAATCTTCGACAGCCAGCACAAGAAACCACTGCCGCGATGGCCCGGTACGGTGGCCGTTGTCACCTCGGCCACCGGCGCCGCGGTGCAGGATATATGTCAGGTTCTAAAGCGCCGATTCCCCGCTCTGCGGGTAGTGGTACTACCGGTCGCGGTGCAGGGAGAGCAGGCGGCACCGCAGGTCGCGGCCGCGATCGCGCGAGTCAATGATGAACACATCGCCGATGTCATTATCGTCGGGCGCGGTGGCGGCTCGCTTGAGGATTTGTGGGCGTTTAATGAAGAGATCGTGGCTCGCGCCATATTCGCCTCAGTCATTCCTGTGGTCAGTGCTGTAGGTCATGAGACCGATTTTTCCATCGCCGATTTTGTCGCCGATGTTCGCGCACCCACGCCTTCTGCCGCGGCCGAACTGATTTCACCCGATCAGAATGAAATCAGCGCCCGCCTGGTTCATATTGAAAGACGACTGCTGCGAGCCATTCGCACTGAGCTGGATCAGGCGCGACAAGCCCTGCAAATTCGGCAAGCACGCATGCTGCATCCACGCCACCGGCTGCAGGCACTCATGCAACAAGTGGATTATCTCGAGGTCCGCCTGCGCCGCGCCATGCAGGCGGGGCTCCAGCGCCGGCGCGCGCATCTCGACGGCCGCGCTGCAGCACTCGCCCGATGCGCACCCAGCGACCTGCTCCGTCGCTACCGGCAAAGACACGACTATCTTGCTGAGCGGCTTCGCGGCAGCATGACGCGGATTTTACAACGTCGTGCCGAGCGGCTGGGCGCCAGCAGCCAAATGCTCAACACGGTCAGCCCGCTGCAGACCGTCGCGCGGGGTTATGCCATTGTGACGGACAAGTCCGGCGGGATCGTCCGGGATTCGACGCAGCTCCAAACTGGTGATACGATCACGGCCCGCCTGGCAAGGGGCGAGCTGACGTGTGACGTTATCCGTATCAAGCATGTTAACGATCAGTGACCTACCGATCCGCTCTGACAAAATTCAACTGTTGTACACATCATGATGCAAGCCGACACGCCCAGACCCCAGAAAATTGCAATTGCCGGCGCCGGACTGATGGGTCAATTGCTTGCGTGGCGACTTCTGCTGCAGGGTCACTCCGTTACCCTCTATGAAGCGGGCCGGTTCGACAGGCCTCTGAGCGCCGCACACACTGCGGCGGCCATGATCTCTCCCATGAGTGAGGTCGTGGTATCCGATAAATCCATTTATGACAAAGGAATGCTGAGCCTGCAGCTCTGGCCGGAATGGATCGCTGAACTTAATGCCGCACATGACCCACCGGTCCAATATTCCGCCCCCGGCAGCCTGGTGGTCGCACATCCTCAGGATGAACCTGAACTCGAGCAGTTCTACCGGGATCTGGATTTCCATCTGGGACCGTCCAACAACGCACAGTGGCTCGACCGACGTCAAATCCAGACACTGGAGCCTGATCTCGCGCATTTTGAACGGGCTTTGCTGCTGCCTCGGGAAGCCTGGCTGGACAATCGGCAGCTGTTAAAGAATCTGCTACCCCAGATCTGCCACCTGGGGGGCCAGTGTTTTCAGGAGAACCCGGTATTGTTCGACCCCACCGCCAGCCTTGATGGTGCCCCCCTCGAAGGGTTTGACGCAGTCATCGACTGTCGAGGCATTGGCGCTCGCGAGAACTGCCGGCACCTGCGCGGAGTGCGTGGCGAGGTGCTCTGGGTGGAAACCACGGAAGTGCAACTGCGCCATCCCGTGCGTCTCGTGCATCCACGTTACAAACTATACGTGGTACCAAAACCCGGAAACCGTTTTATTATTGGTGCCACCGAACTTGAAAGCGAGGACAGTTCCCCGGTTAGCGTGCAGTCCATGCTGGAATTATGCAGCGCACTGTATACACTGAACCCCGCGTTTTCCGAAGCCCGCATCGTTGAGCTGGATGCGAATCTGAGGCCTTCTTTTATGAACAATCTGCCTTTGATTGAAGATGACCCCGTTCTCGATGAGCGCGGAAACTGGCATCGGATCATCCGCGTCAACGGGCTTTACCGGCACGGTTACTTGCTGGCGCCGTTTCTTGTGCAGCAAATCATCGCTTGTCTGGCAACCCCCACATTGTTCACTGACTCATGACCGACATCCTTATTAACGGCAAACCCGCTTCCATACCCGAAGCCTTGACGCTGCAGGCCTGGCTTGATCAACAGTTGGCCGCTGAACAGTTGCGCGAACCTTTTGCCATTGCCCTGAACGGGGAATTTCTACCCCGTACCCGCTATGGTGAAGTGGCTCTACGTTCCGGAGATGCGCTGGACATCGTCGCCCCCGTAGGAGGAGGATAATCACGTGACCAATAACGACCCTCTGACCCTGTATGGCAAGGTTTTCAGCAGCCGACTGCTACTGGGAACGGCGTTGTATGCCTCCCCGCAACTCATGCTTGACGCGGTTGCCGCCGCTCAGTGCGAAATCGTCACGCTCGGACTACGTCGCCAAAATCCCTCGGAACGGGGCGGAGAACAGATCTGGAACGCCATTAAATCCACCGGCCGCGCGTTGCTGCCCAATACCGCGGGATGTAAAACCGTCAAAGAGGCGGTCAACCTCGCGGATATGTCTCGCGAAATATTTGCTACGGACTGGATCAAGCTTGAAGTGATCGGCGATGACTACAATCTGCAACCGGATCCCTTCGGCCTGGTAGAAGCGGCAACCATCCTGATCGGAAAGGGATTCAAGGTACTGCCCTACTGCACGGACGATTTGGTTCTGTGTCAACGTCTGGTTGACGCAGGGTGTGAAGTCATCATGCCCTGGGCTTCACCGATCGGTACCGGACAGGGTCTCCTGAACAAATACAACCTGCGCACTTTGCGTGAACGTCTTCCCGATATTCCCTTGATTGTGGATGCAGGCATAGGCGCGCCTTCACAGGCCTGCGAAGCTCTGGAGATGGGATTCGATGGCGTGCTGCTCAATACCGCCGTAGCCAAAGCCCAGCAACCCGCATTGATGGCCCGAGCCTTCGCCGATGCGATAAGCGCCGGACGCCTCGCCTACCGGGCCGGGCTGATGACCAAACGCCAGACTGCCAGTCCGAGTACACCCACCATCGGCCAGCCCTTCTGGCATCGCCAATGATGCCACCGGCCGAGGGTCGTGTTCCGTTTTGGGATATTCGCAAAGCCACCGTTTTTCAGGGCGACCATCAGGTTTTTTCCGAACTTGACTTACAGATTTTCCCGGGACAGAACACGTGCATCATCGGGCCAAACGGCGCAGGCAAAACCACCCTGCTAAAGCTGCTTACCCGTGAACTTTATCCGGTCGTAAAACCCGACAGCTACGTCCGAATCGAGGGCAGCGACCAGGTTGTAGTTGCGGATTTGCGGCAAAAAATCGGCATTGTTTCCCCGGAACTTCAGTCCCGCTACTCTCCGCATGTGACCGGGTACGATGTGATCCTGTCCGGATTCTTCGGCACTATCGGCATGCACGGTCACCTGCCCGTTACCCACTCGCAACACCGTAAAGTCGAAGAATTACTGTCCGGACTTGGCCTTGAATCGCTGGCCGGGCGCCGCTACTGGCATCTGTCAACCGGCCAGCAGCGACGCCTGCTCCTCGCGCGAGCCTTGATCCATAAGCCGCGCATGCTGATACTGGACGAACCCACAAATGGACTGGATCTGAAATCCTCGCATACTTTACTCGTGGATTTACGCCGACTGGCGCGTGAAGGGACCACTTTGCTACTGGTCACCCACCATATATCGGAAGTAATACCGGAAATAGACCGGGTCGTCATGCTCAAGAGCGGGCGAATTTTTTTGGACGGTGCAAAAAATGTCGTAATGACAGCTGCGAATTTGAGCCGGCTGTATGAAACGCCCCTTCATCTGCACCATGCAGAAGGCTATTTCCAGATAGCTCCTGCGGATTCTTTGCTGGATCAGGACTTGAGCGGTTAGTTATCAGGCTGGTTCCGATGTGGCTGTCTTCTGAGCCACCGACGGTTCGGCAAAATGCTTGATCGAAAAATTAAGACGCTGTTCGATGGTGAATCTTTCCGGTTTTTTTAACTCCTGCACTTTCAAAAGCCTGGGCAGCAGACCGGCATTATTGGCAACCTGGATCGCCAGTCCGGGGCGAGCATTCAGCTCCAGCAGCAAGGGCCCCCGGTATTTGTCCAGCACCAGGTCCACCCCAATATAACCCAACCCCGTCATGTCATAACACGCGCATGCGAGCTTGAGCATGTCGATCCATTGGGGTACTTCGAGCTCCACCAGATCCTGTCTGGTGTCCGGGTGCTGTACAACTGTCCGGCCGTGTTGAACGGCTCGGACCGCACGGCCCGTTGCAATATCAATTCCGACCCCTACCGCTCCCTGATGCAGATTCGCCTTCCCGCTGGACTCGGCACAGGACAGGCGCATCATGGCCATAACCGGAAATCCGCAAAATACGATGACTCTCAGATCCGGCACACCTTCAAAGCTATACTTCAGGAATGCATCGTCAACTTTAATCAGCGTTTCTATGACAACCACGTCTGTCGAGCCACCCAGAGAAAACAGTCCTGCGAGGATGTTGGAGATGTGGCGATGGATGTCTTTCAGCCCGATTTCCTGACCATTCGACCGGATGTAAACTCCATCCTGACTTCTGATGATCACCAGAATACCTTTACCGCCCGAGCCTTTCGCGGGTTTGATGCAGAATCCGTTGTAATTTCTGGTCAGTTCTGCGATTTTCTTGACGTCGTGCTGGCTGTCGATCACGCCGATCAGTTCCGGCACGTTGACCGAATTTTCCAGCGCAAGCGTTTTTGTTTGCAGCTTGTCATCCACCAATGGAAAAAGCTGACGGGGATTATAACGGCCGATGTAAAGAATATTACGGCTGTTCATTCCCAGAATTCCCTTCTCGGCCAGCCGGCCGGCACGGGTACTTTTCTTCCACTCGGAAAACCAGTTCATACTATTTGCGATTGATCAAAGGCTGGAACCGCTTCAATTCCGTCAGGCGATAACCAGTGTAATTACCCAGTAACAACACCACTGCCATGAACACAAACTGTAAGCCGATAAAGTTGAACATCAAATGACGGATTATGTCGTTACTCATCGCAAGGTAGGCAATGATTGCAACCATGAGCGAGCCACCGCCCTGTTTGACCACCTGATTAGGTCCCTCTTCTTCCCACAGGATACTCATTCTTTCGATAGTCCACGAAAGGATGATCATCGGGAAGAAGGTAATTTTCAGGCCTTCGGACAATCCCAGCCAAAAGGCAAGCAGTGCAAACAGCGCAATAATAATGATGACCGAAATGATCACAGCGGAGATGCGGGCTACCAGCAGCAGGTTATGCTGGGACAGATAAGCGCGAATCAACAGACCCGTTCCGACAATCAATATGAACCCGATCAGGCCGGTGAGCAGGCTTGTCTGGATAAACGCAATTGCAATCAGCACCGGCATGAACGTACCGGAGGTGCGGATACCGATGAGTACACGAAAAATAACGACCAGAAGAACGCCTACCGGAACCAGCAGAATCCCTTTAAACAATGCTTGTTCTTCAAGGGGCAAGCTGTGAATGGAAATATCCAGCAGGCCGCTTTCCGCATTGTCGCGCCGTTTGAACATTTCCGTTGCCGGTACTTCCTGGCGGATGATGGAAAAACTCAACGTAGAGTTACGGCCGCCTGTCAAATCCAGCAACGACGTCGAATTTTGCTCCCACAGCAGCTGGTTGCTCGCCTGTCCCTGTGTGCCGGTTGCAGGATCGAATAACGCATATTCGTTTCCGTCGAAAACCTGCAGATATTCCACCAGCGGCTGGCGACGGCGCCCATCTTCGAGAAAGAGCGTATGTACGACGCGTGCAGGTATGTCCGCGCGGTGGAGGATATCGACGAGCCACTTTAACCGGGGCTGGCTTTTCTCCAGCAATTGAGCGAGCTGGGATTCGCGGTTGAATTCCGCAATAAGTTCGCGTGTGAGGGTGTAAGGATCGGCAGAGCGCTGCCGGGCCCGTTGCAGCATCTGTTCCAGCGCGGTGGCTTCCGGCCCCGCATAGCTTACATAATCAAGATTGGGAGGGCTTCCGATTGTCTCGTCGACGGTATCCTCATTGACCATCATGTCAATCTGGTAATAAAGGATCTGCGAGCCTTCAGCTGCACGGATCGACCATTCAGCCCGGCGACCCTGAGGTGTTTCCTGGAATGCCAAACCATAGCCAGGACTGGCCGTGTGCTCGGTGACCCGGTCGAAGCCGGCCTGGGTATCGGGTATCGCCATCGACAACTTGATGGGTTCGTTGCCAGCCTGAAATTCGATCTTTGCTTCAACCGACCAGATCTGCCGCTTGACCTCTGGAAGCCACGGGATATCGAAGGCGACATGGCGATACCACGTAAGACCGATCCCCGTAATCAACAGGATACAAACCAGGAAATAGAGGGAATAGGCTTTGGGGTGCTTGTTGGAGCTCATTGTCGACCGTTCGCATGCTTGGGTTGAACATATTGTCGGGCAACATCAATCACGGCGATGTCTCGCACCAGATTCCGTCCCAGGACTCCGGGGTGGTTGGAGTTGTTCTTCCTGACCAGCGAAAAGTTGACGTCTTCTACAATGGTACCGATCTGAACCCTCAGGCTTATGACCGGCCGCGGTGCAGCGTCGGCGTTGCGGGATTTCACCATTCGGGTCAGGGGTGCTTCAAACAGGGTTTCTTCCGGAACACCTTTTTCATTCTCCCAGGCCAGAGAGAACCTTACCCAGTTTTTACCGTCGCGCTCGAACGGCTGAGTCTCCCTGACGAACAGCGCAGACTGACGCACGCCCGGATCTACGCGTAGAGGAATATTGCGGTCCATCAAATCGAACCAGACCCATTCGTATTGCCCGAGAATTATCTTGCCGGTTGAATCTACTTCTTCGCTTTCGCTGCGCTCGGAGGTTGGAGCTTTTCGATTGCTGGCGGCTTCCGGGCTTTTTACCGCGGATCTTCCCGAAGGGGTAAGTTTCGACCGCATTTCGTCCAGGTGATCCTTGAGGACATCAATCTCTACGACAAGATCCGACTGGACCATCTCAAGCTCAGTGATACGTTCGCGTTGCAACTGGAGCTGCTCTGCCTGCTGGACAATGACCGTTTCATTGCTCTGGTGGGCCTGCCTGACTTCCTGCAACTGGGGATGCGTAGCGCATCCTGATACCCATACAAGTAAAACGAGGTATAAGAAATGGAACCTTTGCATAGTTATCCAGGGCTATTCCTGGAGCCTCGCCATCAGGCGGACTCGGTAAACTTGGCGGCCGACTGCTGTAGATCCACTCCGGCACGCGACATTCGACCAGAAAACTCCGCCGCCAGTCGCATCATCTCTGCGCGTGTCCAGCGCCGCGGATTCTCGGCGCTGCGCAGTATAAATTGTCCATTGGGTTCATAGCCATTAAAATCCTGTATTTAGCCAAATAACGAGATGGTGGTCCTGTGCCTTATATTGACCCGGCTGTCTTTCAAGCCGTTATTTTTGATCATGATGGAACGCTGGTTGATTCTGAACCCACCCATCTCGCCGCCTGGCAGCAGACACTGCAGGCTTTCAATCAGACCATCACCCGCGACGAATACACCCGTTGCATGTCCGGCAAACCCACCGAAGAATCGGCCAGATACCTGCAGCAACGGTTTTCGATCGACATCGATCCAATGATTCTGTTCCGTCGCAAACGTCAGGTAGTTGATGCATATCTCGAACAGACTCCTTTTCCCCTGATGAGCGGCGCCCGCCGGCTCGTCGAATTCCTTGCGGAGCGCGGCATGCCGCTGGCTGTCGCCTCAGGCGCGCTACAGCCAGAAGTTTGCCATTCAATCTCCCGCCATAGCCTCGCCCCGTACTTCCCGATCGTCGCGACCGGCAATGAAGTGGAACACAATAAGCCGCATCCGGATGTTTACCTGCTAGCGGCAGACCGGCTGGGCATAGAACCACACCTTTGCTGCGCCATTGAAGACAGCGACTACGGCCAGATGGCAGCCGAAGCGGCGGGCATGTTCTGCCTCCGCCTGGCCACTTATACAGAACTGTCTGCCACACCTCGTACCCTGCGGGTCGATAATCTGGAAGCCGTGATGCGCTGGTTCAAGCTCGATGCCTGACGCGCCAGCCCAGCGGGCCACGAGGCCACTGGTCATTATTTCAGCTGCGATTCAGCTACTTATTGCTAAAGTTCAGGGAAGATAATGCAGTGCCAGACTGAGAGCCCGCCGTTTGTCCAAGTTGAGCTTTTCAGAGCGAGCTTTCCAGGTCGCACGTTCCAACAGATGCAGGGTGACGGCCATGACAGCCACGAACGTTCCGGCAGGATTGCGTTATTCTCCAGCGTGCCAGCAGCTTTTCAGCTGCCCCGCCCACAAGCATAGACATGCTCAACCGTATGCGTAGACTCCATGCGTAAAATAGTTACACAGGTAGAAAGATCTTTGAGAGATAATATTTTAGTCGCAGGTACTCTTTCAGTATGAAGCAACTCCTTATCTTCGCTGCGCTGCTGCTGACTCTGTCCAGCCATTTGGCCATTAATGCGCGGGCTGACTCCCGGCTCGAGCAACTTGCAATGCTCGCGGCGGTGGGTAAATCACAAGCGGCAGAATCCGCGCGGCAAGCATATGGCGGAAAGGTACTCAGCGTCGATGAAATCAAGGAAGATGGACGAGTCCTGTACCGCGTAAAATTGCTTTTGGACGGCGGACGCATAAAAATAGTCACCGTCGATGGCGACAGCGGTCAGGTAGTCTGACCGGTTCTGCGTGCCGCCCGAAGACTGATCAACGGCGCCAACCCTTCAGGAGATTACATGCGCTTACTTATAGTAGAAGACGAAGCATCTATCAGGGCGCAGTTGAACGAATTCCTCACCAAACAGGGATTTGCGGTAGACAAGGCAGCGGACGGCCGCGAGGGCCTCTATTTTGCAGAGGAGTACGACTATGATCTTGCCATCATTGATATTGGACTGCCCTTGCTCAATGGCATTGAACTGATAAAAAAGGCCCGCAAGCATGGCAAGCAATTTCCCATTTTGATTCTGACTGCGCGCGGTAACTGGCAGGACAAGGTGCAAGGCCTGGAAGCCGGAGCCGACGACTATCTGGTCAAACCGTTTCACAATGAAGAACTGCGCGCACGCGTGAACGCTCTGATCCGGAGGGCGTCCGGACACGCGTCTCCCCAGCTGGAATTCGGTCCTGTCCTCATCGACACCGCTGCCAAATCTGTCGCCCTGAACGGTACACCCGTTGAACTGACCAGTTACGAATACAACACCCTGGAATATCTCGCGTTGCACGCTGGAGAAGCAATTTCCAAAACCGTTTTGACCGAGCATTTGTATCAACAGGATTTTGAGCGGGACAGCAATGTCATTGAAGTTTTTATCGGCAGATTGCGCAAAAAACTGGACCCCGACGGCTCTTTACAGCTTATAACCACACTCCGCGGCCGAGGTTATCGCTTTAACCCGGATCATCAGGGCAAAGAAGCTCAAGACCCTTGAGGCTGCTCGCTCGCTCCACTTCACTCACGTCCCGTCTTTTTTTCGCGTCGGCCGTGCTGCTACCGCTATTGCTGTGGTTTAGCGGCGCCATGCTTCACCATGCCTATCAACGCAGTCTCCGTGCTTCAGAACGCGATGCTTTGCGGGGGCAAATATACGTACTGCTCGGCGCTGCCGAACCCGCCGAGGAGGGCGTAAACGTGCCAGCCACGCTCCCGGACCCTCGCTACAGCTCAGTCAATTCGGGGTTGGTCGGCTGGGTAGTAGACTCGGATGGGGTAATGCTCTGGCGCTCCCGCTCGGGCGAATTGATTCTGTTTGACGACATGCCCAAAGCGGACCGAACGTTCCTGGCGGGCGCGGAACGCTATTTCTCTGCACATGTAGACGGTCAGGAATTCTACGTAACCTCCTACGACACCCTGTGGAATATCGGCAAACAAGAAAGAGAACTGCGCTTTCTGGTCATGCAGAGTCGCCAGGGCATGTACAACGAACTCAAGGCGTTTCGCATCCGACTCTGGCGCTGGCTGGGCATCCTGGCGGTCCTGATGGTGATCGTGCAAACGGCAATTGCCCGCTGGGGCCTGTTCCCCCTGCGCAAACTCGCCACAGATCTGGAAAAGGTTGAGTCAGGCAGCCAGGAGCAGTTGCTGGGACGTTACCCGGCGGATATCCAGCCCGTCACCGATAACCTCAATCGCGTCCTGAAAAGCGAAAGAACCCAGCGGGAACGTTACCGCAACACCCTTTCCGATCTCGCCCACAGCCTGAAGACACCACTGGCTGTCATTCGGGGGCAACTTGAGCAGCCGGAGCATTCTCCGGAAACTCTCAGGCAGCTGGTTGATGAGCAGGTTTCCCGGATGTCTGCGATTGTGGATCACCAGCTGCGCAGGGCCAACGCCCAGGTTTCACAGGCCGCTCATTACCAGGTTTCCATAAAATCGGTGGTGGAGCGGCTGGTCGGAGCCATGCAAAAGGTCTATCAAAGCAAAGGCATGCGTTTCCAGGTCAATGTGCCGGAGAAGCTGCACTTTGTAGGGGACGAAGCGGATCTGATGGAGCTGGTTGGCAATGTACTGGACAACTCCTGCAAGTACGGTGGCGAACGGGTGCGCATATCGGCACAAAAGATCGGCAACAATCTTCAGGTCATGATTGAAGATGATGGACCGGGCGTTAGCCAGGAATTGAAGACGCGAATTTTGACAAGAGGAACCCGAGCAGATACCGTTACTCCCGGTCAAGGTATCGGTCTGGCGGTGGTCGTTGATATATTGAGCAGTTACGGCGGCAACATCGATATTGTCGAATCAAATCTCGGTGGCGCCGGTTTCAAATTGATTTTTCCGCACACTACATCATGATTAACAGGATCGATCAGTTTCTGCGGAGCAGCACCTTCCGGTGGATCCGCATCCTGCAATTTCTCTTGGCGATCACCGTCTTCAGTTACGCAGTGCTGATGCCGGCACATCAGGTGCAGCCACTGAACAAGCCCGACTGGCTGATGCACTTTCTCGGCAATCTGCTGCTGTTCATGTCGGCGTCTGTCGCCTTCTATGGACGCCTGCGCATTCCCTTGCTCATTTTTTTTCTGCTCCCATATTCTCTGTTGCTCGAACTCGCCCAACGATATGCCCCAGGCCGCAGCGTGGACCCACGAGACATGGTGTACAACCTCGCCGGGCTGATGTCGGGCCTGCTGATCGTTTACTTCATGGAATTGGGGTGGCGCAGATTGTATCGAAGCATTGCCGCCAACGAGACTGCCTAAGCCTGCACGCGGCAGAGAAATCCGAGATCATGGACGAAATTCGTTAAGAACGTCCATAAGCAGCTGCCCATTGCAACCAGCGCACCGGCAAACCAGACAGATCAAACGGAAAAAATGCGGGAATCCTGCGTGGGTTCATGGTGGCTAGAGAGAGACTTGAACTCTCGACCCCAGCATTATGAGTGCTGTGCTCTAACCAGCTGAGCTACCTAGCCATGAAACCTGAACCTTGCCCGGGAACCATACCTGCGCTTGAAACCAGCGCAACTACTCAAATCAAGGGCCCCGCGAAGGGCGGCTATTTTCACCATGACGCATGGCGTTGTCAAGCCTTTATGGCAACTTGGTAAACGCTGCCAGAGGAAAGATTTCCTTGATCAACATGAATGGCTTGCCGCCAATACATATCTGGTAACGACGCCAGATTGCCTCGGATTCCGGCGGCTCAATGGGCGCCAAATCCGCAGAGAAATCCAGGTTGCATCGACCGAATTCCACCAGGCGCCGGTAGGTTTCCAGCCCGCAATCCCGCAATATCTCGCCAATTCCGAGGCGCCCTTCTTCCAATCCCGTCCGCACGCTCTGAGGAAGCTCTCCGGTACAGATCACTGACTCCGCATGGGCATAGCAGGTGCCAGTGGTCAGGCCTTCAAGTCGGACTCGCCGCATCAATACCGTCGCTCCAGCCGGCTTCTCGATGTGAGGCTCTGCAACCGTCAGCGTTCTGTATTCCTGCCCCAGACTCCGCACCGTGATGGTTTCCCAGAAGTAGGCTTCAAGACTCTTGGTCACCGTCCCGTCCGTCGTCAGAAGAACTCGCAGAAAGGGGGGAAGCACAGCGACGTCGAGCACCTCATCAACGACTCTGGAGAGCCCTGCCGGTATAAGCGTCAATAAGGTCATGACTGGATATGTACCTCAATAGGATTCTTGCCGGATTGCGGTGGGAATTCGACGTCGCCAGATGAGTTCGCCTTCAACTCATTTGCATAGCTTTATAGAGCGTGATACACCCGATGACCAGAAAGAGAAAACCGCCTGCCATTGCCAAAATCTTCGGATTCAACACTTCTGACAGCAGGTTGCCCGCCAGAACACCCATACCGGCAGCCAGAATCAACCCGGCGGAAGCGCCGGCAAATACAAGCCACGCGCTGACTTCCTTGTTGGTGGCAAACGCCATGGTTGCCAGCTGCGTCTTGTCACCCAGCTCCGCGATAAACACCGTGAGTACCACTGTGAGGAATATTTTTACGTCCATTGCCTACTCAAAACAATTAAAACGATTAAATGAAGGCGGTGAATGATACAGGGTAAATCGTTATAATTCCCGGCCTTCGCAGCCGCCTCGCGCCGCTGCCCGGCTCCGTTCCGGTGCTCCGCCGTCTTGCAGCACCCGCTTTCATCCGAGGATATTAATTTGCAACTTCAAAACGCATCCCCTTCTCAACTACAGCAATGGGCCGACGAGCTGAACGCTGAATATGAGCAGATCAAGTCCCTCAAACTGAACCTGGATCTGACCCGCGGTAAACCATCCGCAGAACAGCTTTCCTTGTCGGACAGACTGGATGGGCTTCTTCAGGGCGAATATATCAGCGACAGCGGCGTGGACACACGCAACTACGGCGGGCTTGACGGCCTGCCGGAAGCGCGGCAACAGGGTGCCGCCATCCTCGGCGTGCCTGTCGAACACGTACTGGCCGGCGGCAACAGCAGCCTTACATTAATGCACCAGGCCATGATGACCGCGTATCTGTTCGGTTTCGAAGGTGCGGGCTCGGCCTGGAAGAATGAAGGTCCGGTAAAGTTTCTGTGCCCGGTCCCAGGCTACGACCGCCATTTTGCCATTTGCGAACAGTTCGGCATCGAGATGGTCATCGTTCCGATGACCGCCACAGGTCCCGATATGGATGCCGTAGAAGAATTGATAAAAAAGGACAGTAGCATCAAGGGCATGTGGTGCGTCCCCAAGTACTCCAACCCGACCGGGGTCGTTTACAGCGATGAAACTGTGGACCGGATCGCCGCTTTGGGGCGCATTGCAGGAAAAGGTTTCCGGGTCTTTTGGGATAACGCCTATGCCATTCACGATCTTTCGGAAAACCCGCCAGAACTGGCTAACATTTTCGAACTGTGTCAAAAGCACGGGACTGAGGATTCAGTCATCCAGTTCGCCTCGACTTCCAAAATCACCCATGCCGGCTCCGGGGTCGCATTTTTTGGCGCCAGCCGGACCAATATGCAGGGCTTGCAGAAAGTCCTTTCAATTCTGACCATCGGACCTGACAAGATAAACCAGCTGCGTCACGTCCGGTTCTTCGCCCAGCCAGGCAGCCTTGAAGCGCATATGCGCAAGCACGCCGAATTGATCAGACCGCGATTCCAGGCAGTCCTGTCACATCTGGAAAGTGCGTTCGCCGATCGCGAGCTGGGCAACTGGGAATCCGCTGATGGCGGTTATTTTATTTCCTTTGATACCCGTCCGGGACTGGCTCGGGAAGTGGTGCGACTGGCAGGCGAAGCCGGCGTGAAATTGACGCCCGCCGGGGCTACCTACCCTTATGGCCGCGACCCTGAAGATACCAATATACGTATCGCACCAACTGTCCCCACCTTGGCGCAGGTTAACACTGCGATGGACGTGTTCGTGCTGTGCGTGAAGCTGGCGTCTGTAAAACAAGCTTTGCAACGGCAGTAATATTTCATCGGCCAGCGGTTTACAAAAACCCACCTGCTCGGACTGGCGGTCGAGCAGGTGCAGCACTTATAAGAAGATATTTTTCCAGACGGTTTGCAACCCCAGCCACCGCTTGCTGCGTACCTTCAACGAAAAACATTGGGGTTTTTAATATGCCTGCTCACGTTGCTGCCTGCCTGAATACTTCTTTCTTGCTCGCTTCCTGTGTCAGCCCGCAAAACCTGCCTAATCTTAATCAGATTCTCAAACAAGCCAGCGGACAGAACGGTCGCGCATGCATTCGCCATAGCGATATCCGGGGTTATGGAGTACTGGAAAACAACTTGATCAGCATAGACGGCCGGCATAGATATTTCCTCGCGACCGTCAGGCCCGGATGCAACGATCTACATACTTCCATCGGCACCGTCTTTAGCGGTAATTTCAACGAAATTTGCGGTGGGTCCGTTGATCAGGTCGTGACCGGCCAAAGTCGTTGCACGATTGGTCACATCTTCGAGTTCGCCGATCGCGAAAAAGCCTTCGCTATGTACAGCAGCGTTATGGAACAGCGCGAGGCTATGCAATCGGCGGCTGAGCAATCCCGGTAATGTGACCAGGTTACTTTCGCTCGAGAAGGCGCTCACGCATCATCGGCCCCGGTGCACACGATCAATGCAGTAAAGGAGAGGTGCCAAATTCGCCAATAATAAACAAAAGGAATGAATCGCATGACCGCAAGCCGCTTTTACCGCCCACTTAAGCTCGCAACAAACTCTAATGTCCGACTTGGGCTGTACGGTCTGGCTGTCGCAATGGTCGGCTGTGGCGCAGAGAAAGACCCTGAAGATCCCGCCAATCTGCCGCCAGTAGTCTCCATTCAAATCCTGGACAGCCCCATAAGAAATTCCCTGGTTATATTTGACGCCAGCCAATCAAGTGACCACGAATCCACAATTAACGCCCTGGATTTTGAATGGGAGCAAACCGAGGGTCCAGACTTGCGATTCTTAACCGGTGACAGCACTGCGTTAACGGGTTCCAGGCTTTACGCGGTGGTGGGCGAAGAGCCAGTTGAGCTGCAACTGACCGTATCGGACGGGCAGTCCACATCAAGCCAGCGCATCCGCCTGTTTGATCCAGACTGCGAAGAGCAATCGGGTTCGGATGTTGTCTGCGTCGCAGGGCTGCTGAACAATACAGCACCCGTCGCGGGAGTGAGTGTCACCGAAATTGAGGAAAACGCCAGTGCGTACCTGGATGCGACACGCACCGTTGATCAGGAAACCGCCGATGCCACCCTGAACTATCGATGGGAAATCAAGCAAGCCAGCGAAACGATGTATCAGCTGTTTGCCGAAGGTGGTGTCGCTACAGCTGTCATCGAGTCAGATGAAGCTGTCAATGTTCGGTTGACTCTGTCCGACGGTGAATTCGCCGACTCACTGATCGTGCGCCTGTTTGACGACAGTTGCGAACTCGTACCTGACGAAGATTTTTGCCTTCTGGCACCAGAGGAAGATACACCTCCGCTGTTGGTAATCCGGGAATACACGGATATGCCCGACTCGGACACAAATCTGGTACTCGATGCCAGCCGCACAGCAGATGTGGAAACAGAACGCGGAGCGCTGACGTTTCAGTGGCGGCAGCTCGACGGAGAGCCGCTGGAGTTCTATGGGCAGACACTCACCGAGTCGGCGTTACTGGTAGGAGTTAGTGACTCACCCGCCACCCTGGAGCTGGAAGTGAACGATGGCAGTCACTCCCTAGTGCGCCAGATTCAACTTTATGGCCCGGACTGCGTCGCCATAGACAGCCTGAATAATGGCTGTGGCGCACCATCTGGCACTGAGCAATAAACCTCGCAATACCTGCTGCCAGCAACATGTGTAGACCACCGTTGCTGGCAGTCTCGCCCGAAAATGCTCTCAATTTCGCAGTCAATGGCGCGCGAAATTTCCGCCGAATAAGCATCTTGCACCAGCAGGCTTGCCGCTCGCCCTCTTCAACGACGGCAACAACCGGCGCCGGCATGCATGCTGTTATCTGGCATCGTGCTGAAAGGTGCAATGCTGCGCATGAATCCGCTGGTTGTTCGAATTCTCACGGACTCCTACAATGGCGTACTGAGTGCGGATCGGAGCGGCGGGTTCTGCCTCTGTCCACCAAACCCCTTTACAAACCATAAGGTATAAGCATGTCCAAGCCTGAAAAGCTATTCGTGGTTGTCGACCCTTCCGATACGGTACAAATTGCTCTGGAACGCGCGCTGATCATGGGCAAAAAGCACCAGGTTCCGCCTGAGCTCTATGTGTTCGTGGGCGTGGATGGCGAGGGCACAGACCTTCGCGCTACCAATGACAATCTATTTCGTAGCCAGGAATGGTTCGACTCGGTGATCCGCAAACCTATTACCGCAGCGGGTATGCAGTGCACGATCGAAGTTTCCTGGTCGCAGGAATGGCAAAAGGCCATTGTTCAATCCGCCAAACGATTCGGCGCAGAGCGCATATACCTTCCCGTGCACCCACGCACCAATGTCTCGCGTTTCACCTTCAGCGAAGCAAAATGGGGAATTCTGAAAACGGCTCCGTGCCCCGTGGTATTGATCCAGCCCGGCGCTCAGCCCGAGCGTAGAAAAGTCCTGGCTGCGGTAAATTTTCAGGCCATCAAGGATGAACAGAAAGCGCTGAATCAAAGCATTCTATATTGGGCGCGTACTGTCGCTGATATTTACAAGGCCGAATTGCATGTGGTGAATGCGTATCGTGACTCCATGAACTATCCGGACCGCGGTAATCTCGCCAACAAGTCTCAGCTTCCGGGCGACAGAATTCACGTCGATGAAGGATATACGAGTGACGTCGTCGGCGACGTGGCAAAACGCATCAACGCGGACCTTGTCGTCATGGGCACATTGGGACAGAACGGCTTGATCGCCACCCGGCGCGGCAATACCGCCGAGCGCGTAATCGCAGCCTTGACGCAAGATGTGATGGTTGTTAACCATTAACTCAACTCGGAGCGCTCAGGCGCATTGCACAGTTGGTCAAAAACTTGGGCAACCCGTTCTGCCCAGGCCGTCAGAGAGGCCGTCCAGCCGTATGAGGGCGGTCGTCTGCGGCAGGCAGATAACAGGGTATGCAACGTTACTTTTAACTACAGGAATTTCCGGTCAGCGCAAAGCGCTCCCGGACATTCATTCAGCCGCTTCCCGAACTCATTCAAATAGAGATGATGCATCGGTAAATATCAGATATCGCCGTATTCCGCTGGAATCCGTTTCAAATATATTCGCAAAAGGAACCGTCAGCGCTGAGCCGTTCTGGCGTTCGTAAGTTACAGTTCCATGACATCCTGCACCGCCTGGCATATCCCAGTGCGCTTCGATCCGATGACTCAGATTCGCGATTGAGGAAAAAAAGCCGGCAACAACCTCCTTTACATTCTCACGCCCCTCCACCTCCGGGCCGTTTCCAAACCGGAATATGCAGTCAGGGGAAAGAAAAGCCGCAAAGCCATCGCTGTCTTTTCTATCGATAATCTCAAAAAGTTTAGGGATCATCCTGTTTTTAACCTCCGCTAAGGTACTGCTGGTTGATTCTCTGGCCAATAACGTCGCATACAGTCATCGTAGCCGACGACATCGTTGTCGAATTCCACGGGTGCCTGCGCATCATGATTGGGCGTGACGGCCCTCATGCCAAGCGGATTACTCGCATCCCTGCAATATTTCCGCACCCGCTCATATTCCTCCCGATCCGAATCTTCCTGCGTTGTCGTCGGCTTGTGAGCGCATGCTGTCAAAAAGGCGAAAACGACCACCCCCAGATAAACGTTCAGTCTTTTCATGATTGTTCCAGACTCGTCATTCTGAACCTGCGTACCGAAAACGGCGAAATGCCGCGATTATGATGCTTTATATTGCGGGCAACAGGATTGTCGAGCCAATAGTACGCCGACCTTCCAGCACACCATGCGCGTTGGCAACGTCTGCCAAACCATACCGCTGTCCGATATTCACCTTTAAGATTTTGCGTCTCACCAGCTCGAATAAAGTTGCTGCAGATTGTAGCCGGATCGCCTGATCAGCAAAATAATGCGCTAGCGTGGGACGCGTGACAAACAGAGATCCGCGCGATGCCAGTACGCCCAGATCCGGAATTGCTACCGGGCCGGAGGAATTTCCAAAACTGACCATCAAGCCCCGGGGTCGAAGGCAAGCAAGAGACTGCTCGAAGGTGTCCTTGCCTATCGAATCGTATACGACGTCCACACCAGCTCCGTTGGTCGCCGCCCTGACTCTGTCCACCCAAGGTTCTTCGCGAATATTAATGACTTCATCAGCCCCGGAATCCCGTACCTGTTCGGCTTTGTCCCACGACCCCACGGTGCCTATCACTTCCGCACCGAGGTATTTGGCCCATTGCACCAGTAGCAGGCCGACGCCGCCGGCTGCTGCATGCACCAGAACAACATCACCGCGTTTTATTTTCACCGTCATGGTTAACAGATAACAGGCTGTCATCCCTTTCAGGGTTACTGCCGCGGCGGTTTCCGTTGAAATATCATCGGGCAACGGCAGTACGCTTTCGGCTGGCATGATCCGTTCGTCGCAGTAGGACCCGATCGAGCCGAAATATGTCACACGGTCGCCCGGTTTGAACGCAGTGACTCCCGGACCCACGGCTGTCACTACCCCCGCAGCTTCGCTCCCGGGCGTGAACGGCAGAATGTTCGGATAAAGGCCCGTCCGGTGGTAAACATCAATAAAGTTCAGCCCGATGGCCTCGTGCCGGATCCTGATCTGCCCCACCGCCGGCTGCGGCAACGAGTATTGCTCCAACTGAAGAACGCCGGCCCCTCCAAACTGATGAATCCGAATAATTTGACTCATATAAATATTCCAGCTCACTCATCAAAGCAATGACGTCATGCCTGATTCACAAAACATTAATCATTTAACACATGTACTTGAATCATGGTTGTTGATAATCTGACGCCGCAGTTTACACCCTTCATCCCTTTTCCTTTACCCTTTCTCTGGAGAATTTCCGTGATTCATTCCGTTCGGGATTTTGTCTTGCAATTGAGCAAGTGCTTCTGCATTTCGCTCGTATTTTTGCTGGCATCCGGCGCAGGCCTTGCCAATGCCCAGGACCGCGTAACCGTCAAAGTCAACCAGCTTGAAAAGCCGGTCCAGCTGTCGGTCGAAGATTACCCTGCCATTTATTTAAAGCCATCTGACGTCGGAAGCGAAATCGACATTAGCCATATGTTCGGGCAGGGTGACAACGGTCTGCGCGTCCAGGCTTTTAATCCTTCGTCGTGGCATACCAGCTTCAGTATCGATGTAACTGTCAACGGCGATCCTGAGTCAACAATTTTCATTCAGTGCTCCAGCGCCGATTCGCCCTGTGGCAGTAATGTCCAGGTTGCTGCAGACCAGTTCCCCCCAGTCGGAGATAATGACGCTTTTACCGTCAGAAACGACATCTTCTTTGACCAGACCTATTCCATTGCTCTTACCGATGCACCAGTCCGGCAGCCGGTAGAGATAATCTATGAGGATTTATTGCCGGGTGAAATCGGCAATATTTATATAAACAATGCGTTCACCGGCTTCACGCTGGCTGATGACAAAATATTTTCCCTCCCGCCAGGAGACTACACTTTTGCCGTGGGCGTTTTTAAGGAAACACCGGTGACCTACACCGGATTTTTTCCCGAGAATAATTCCGTCGTCACGCGGCCAATCGAGCACAAGGAATATTCAGGTCATTATCACGAGCAGGTTTCGACGGTTGGTTCATCCGCCCTCGCTATAGATCTTTCTGGCACTCCAGCTCTGGAAACCCAGAAGGAAGTGAGTATCCATATTGTTCCTGTCAAGCACACTACCGCTTATGACAAGGATAATAATTACATTGGGGATTTCGAGCTCGACGAAGCGTATGTGGAGCGCTTCCAGAACATGATGATCGCGGCCAGTAACGATTACGTAGGGCCATTAAGTTACGGATTGAATCGCTGGAATGTCACCCTCAATCCTGTCGTCAATGACACCATCAAGCACACTGACTGGTATGTCGATACCCAGTCCTTCCTGTCGCAGGCCGGACTGCGTCGCCTGCAGGATGAATACGACATTGTGCTGATCATGTACAACGTCGGTGGCCTGCCCTTCATCTATGCCGGAGCGCTGGGGGGTTATGCGTTCGTGCAGGAGCCATTTTATACAGGCGCCGCGACAATCGCTGACCCCGAGGGTTCACCCATTCTGACTGCCGGCACTCCCCTGGAAACGGGTGAACGGGAACTGCCCCACGAGGCAGCATTCCACGAGATGCTGCATATTTACGAAGAATGGAACCGGGACCGCCTCCACCGCTGGAATGGTATCAACGGACTTCACGGTGGCAGCGATCACGGCTACCAGTCTGATCGCACTGGTAGAACCAACGTGTTGTCTGACTGGATGAATTTTTACATCGACTTCATGCAGGGCAAAGTCAGAGAGACGGATTCCATGCGCGCTGACACCACCATCGTCGGCAAACCCCAGGAGTGTTCTGAACACTGCCGTTATACCGGTGTGTTCGACACAGTGCGCGAAGGTATGGACAATCTGCACACGCTCCTGGCACAAGGTACTTACGTTATCAATAACAAGCACCGGCGTGAAAAATACATCAGCCACAACGGCACCGGTATTGATATCACCAATCCCGGTTCCGCGGACCTTGGCAGCGTCAAATGGGAAGTGCTTCGGATCGACCAGGCCGGGTCCGATATTTTTTACCGCCTGCGACAAGCCGGTTCTACCGACCAGTACCTGAAAGTTGTCTCTGGCGGCACGGCGCAACTGACGACCGGACCGCTCGATCTTGCCGACACGAGCGCCGACTGGTTTACCAACGGTGGTCACACGGACTTCCGGCTGGTCAACCGGGCTACCGGGCATTATTTGCACATGGAAAACGAAGGGGCAGCCATCAGTCTGCAGACGCCGGAAGAAGAATCCAGAGTGACGGGCTGGTGGAGCGCCATCTGGCAGTTCACGGAAACAACCCCGGTGGAAACCACCTCGAGCAGCTCGTCATCCAGCAGTTCTTCTTCGAGCAGCTCATCTTCAAGCAGTTCTTCAAGCAGTTCGACCTCGTCGTCAAGCTCTTCTTCAAGCTCCAGCGCTTCCAGCAGCAGTTCAGGGGGCACCCCGGCGCAATGCAACTGGTATGGCACGCTGTTCCCCATGTGTACCAGTCAGACCGTCGGCTGGGGATGGGAGAATAACAACAACTGTATCGGGGAAGTCACCTGCAGCGAACACAGCCGCTAGGTTCCCGCTGACCTCTACGCAAGGCGGTCCACTCCCGGTCCGCCTTGTTTTCTACTTTCAGGGGCTCCAAACCGTTCAGTTACGATCATGCCGTTCCGCTTATCCGCAGAGCTTTGACTATACTCTGCGAATGTCCCGTTAAAATCGTGCACTGTCTTCGCAAGCCCACCGGCGTCGGCCAGGCTTGAAACTGACGCCGTGGGGCGTTCGGGAGGTTCCGGGTGGTTTCTGTAAACCGAGCTGCAAGCATCATCAGTATTCTGATTGCACTGCTGGCATATTCCGGCTGCTCCAGCGGCGGCAATACTTCTTCGGGCGCCGCAGGCGGTTCATCTTCAACCAGCTCATCGTCGTCCGGCACTACCTCGTCCTCCAGCAGTTCCTCCTCATCAAGCTCGAGCGGCGTTGCCGATACCCTGTGCGCATTCGCCGGAACACCGGTCGCGGTCGATGTTACCGCCATAGTGCAGGTCGAAGCGGAGAACTACGACACTTGCAGCAGTTCCTTTTCCGATAATGATCCGGGAAATCTGGGGGGCACCTATCGACAGGATGCCGTTGATATCTATCCTGGCGCAGTGCCTGGACACCACTATGTGGGGAGTACGGCTGCCGGTGAATTCCTGCAGTTCAGTCTGCAGCTTGAGCGCGCCGGACGCTATCAGCTACAGTTCCGGCTTCGCGGAATCTCTGAAACAGCCACGCTTGCGGTCGAGCGTCAAGCATCTGGACTTTCGCCGATGACGGTATCTGTACAATCACAGGATCAGCCGGACTGGCAGGATTTTCCGGGGCCGCAGATCTACTTGAGCGACGGCCTGCAGATTCTCACGGTATCCATTGCGGCCGGTCACGCTGACCTTGATTTTTTCACGTTGAGTTATGCTGAGACCGAACCGGCCAGCCCTGCCGAGACGGTAGCTGCCATGGGAATCGGCATCAATCTGGGCAATACCCTGGATGCCGTCCCCGATGAAGGTGCCTGGGCACCAGCAGCCCAACCAAAATTCCTGGCCGACTTTGCTTCAGCGGGATTCAAACACGTGCGCGTGCCGGTGACCTGGGACAACCATGTCGACAACCAGCCGCCTTACACCATTGATCCGGTTTTTCTCGACCGGGTTGAGACAGTGATCGATTGGGCGCTTGCGTACGGCGATCGCGTCATTATCAACGCGCACCATGAAACCTGGCTAAAGAAAAACTATTCGGAAAATGCGCGTTTACGGTTTTATCGCATCTGGGAACAGCTTGCCGCACGGTTTCGCAACAAACCCCACCGACTGCTCTTTGAAATTCTCAATGAACCGGACGGACTGACAGTCGGGCAGATTAACGAGCTGAATGCACGCGTGCTTGAAATAGTCCGGCAAGACAATCCCGAGCGGCTGGTGATTTATGCGGGTAATGAGTTCTCGTCGCTGGACGCTCTATTGAAAGCTGCCATTCCTGATGACCGCTTTGTCATCGCCAATTTCCACTCCTACGATCCATGGAATTTTGCCGGACAGTGCCAACGAAGCTGGGGAAGTTCGGAAGATATTGCCGCGCTGACGACCCTTTACGATCGGGCTGCAAGCTGGTCAGCGCAACACGGTATTCCCGTCATGGTGAATGAATTTGGTGTGGCTCATTATGACTTCACTATGGAAGACAACGTCTGTGATGTGAACCAGCGTCTGCACTATTTGAAAACCCATGCAACTCTGGCCCGTGAGCGCGATATGGCAGCCGCCGTCTGGGATGATGGCGGTTCCTTTGTAATATACGACCGCTCTGACGGCTCCTGGGGCCAGGAAAAGGATGCTCTTTTATCAGAGGATTGATTCACAGACCAGCGTCACTCCGTCGACCAGTCTATCCCTTCAGCTTGGGCAGCACCTTGTTCAGGCCTCGAGTGACGAACTCGCGAGTGTGGTCGGTGTGGCGCACGCTCTGCCTGGAGATGGTGGTCGTCTTCAAGGTCACTGAAAACTGCCTGGCTTTGCGCAGAGCGTCGAGGGCTTCATCGGGCATCGCGAAAGTGCATTGATCTGCTACACACGTGCGATCTTTATGGGTCGCTGTCAGCTTGATGGCTCCGCCCTGGGCAGCTTCTGTCGTGAGTTCACCACGTGCATAGCGCCCGCCTTTGCGCGACGCTATCATTTTCCAGCCGCCATCCGCACGTTTGATGGTCAATACAAACTCCTCATCGCTCAACTCGCCGCGACATTGCTTTTTCTCGTCACCCGACGCCGCCTCGTCACATACATAGGCCCAACGCGGACCCTCACTTTCGCAAGCCGTCAGAAAAAGTGCGCTAAAAATCAGAATGGTTGGTAGTGCGCAAATTTGCATATCGATCCTTTTGGATGATTTTGTCAATGTAACCGGGCAATATAATTCCGCAGGATTTGTTTTGCGAGTGTGTATACCAACTTGCCATAGTGAAGTGGATCAAGTCTCGGCACCTGAGGCAGCGAGGGGATCTAAACCGGTAGCGTCCGGGTACGCCGAATCGCGGCCTGAATCAACGCGGGCCATAATACCGCTGCAATGAAGGCGACCCGGCGCCCCCGTGCACTCGCAAAAAGACGGGTCAGATTTTTAGCGATCGCCACTGCGGGTTGGAAACTTCTGTACACCTGTCTCTGATAATCACCTGAGGTCCCGCCGCGCAGATAAATCTGTGCTGCCAGATCAGCCGACCGCAATGCCATGGCGATGCCGTCGCCCGCCAGCGAAGGAATCACCGCTGTTTGATCCCCGAGCCGGAACAACCCCGCAACTACGGCCTCTGGATCTGTTAAATATCCGTATGGCATACTAGCGATGCTCAAGGGTTGATCCCAGAACGCGCGACTGCCCTCCAGTCTCTGCGCCAGATATGGAGACCGGCTGCATAGATTCGCCACCACTGCATTCCAGGACCGACACTGTTGCCAGACCTGCGTGCGAATCAGAACGCACAGATTAGCGCGACCGCGCTCGATCAGTTCCAGACCGGCGTAGCCGTCATCAAACAGAAACATTTCAACTGCACTTTGTAATTCTGCCATCTGCGATTCCGAGAGCTGAAGATGCATTTTCATGCCGATCAGCTCTTGCCCGGAAGCGGGCGCAGGACGGCGCCAGCCACGAATATCATGCTTCCCGGTCGCAAGGAAAATCGCCTCCGGGCACAACGTCTCATAAACCTGCTGCCCCCATGTGCCAGGACTGCTGGCAAGCCGGTCCGGGCCGGCTGCTCTGACCGACCAGCGATTACGCTTTCGTTCGAAAGCCTTCACTGTCGTGCCAGTCCGCACTTCCACGCCTGCCTCCACGGCGCGGATCAGTAGCGATTCATCGAGTTTTCGACGGGAAAGGCTCCATGCAGTAAACGGCAGCTCTGCGGAAAGTACCCGGGTCCCATCAATCAGGCGTAATTGCGAGACCGGCAAAGCGCCCAACGCAGGCAGGTTGATTCCCAACCGTTCCAGGTAAACCAACGCTTCACTGCTGATAAATTCCCCACAGACTTTGTCGTGCGCTGATCGCCTTTTTTCAACGAGGAGTACCCCTCTACCCCGGCGGGCGAGAGTGATCCCGACGGCGGCGCCGGCTGGCCCTCCGCCGATTATCAGCGCTTCAGACATCAGACTTTCTGGTGGGACAGACACAGGCGAAACGGAAAATGCCAGCGAATTGCAACACCTTCGACACCCGCCTCTTTCAGCAGCTGGCGCCAATCCGGTTTGGTAAAGGAACGCGCAACCGAGACGGCAGCGTCGTGGCGGATGAGTCGATTTCGGCTGAAAATCCGTGTGGCGATTTTAATAAAATGATAGGGCAGCGGGTGCCGATGCAGATCGTTGATAAACCAGCCCACACGCGCTCTACCATGTATCCAGCGCAAGAACTCCACTAACTGGTCGTCAGTCAAATGGTGGGTAAACAATGAACAAATGACAATATCGACGGGCTGCCCCGAATCAAATTCAAATACATTACCGGTGAAATAGTTTATATCGGCCGGTGACCCAATCGATTCAGCGACCGCCCGGGAAAAGGGATTCAGATCAACTCCCAGCAATTGTACTGATTGCCGCTCAAGCCGGTGTTTCGGCAAATGCCGGGCGATTTGCCGGAGCATGTCACCGCCGCCACAGCCGGCATCCAGAATGCGCAGGGGCTCCCTTAGATTCAGCCAGGGTCGCAACCACCGCAAGGTCGGACAGTAAGCCAGCGTCAGCCGGTTAATCGTCTCCAGATTAAGCAAGCATTCCCGGAATTCGTCCAGAGACAGGTCAGCGGCGTCCATCAATTCCGGCTCCCTGCTGCGACGGGAAAAATCCGGCATGATCAGAAATTGAAGCGCAGGCTTTCGACTGTGAGTCCCGGCCCGAAAGCCATGGCGCAGCCGGGAGCCGACATGGATTTTCCGTCCAGAATGTCGCGCAGCACAAACATGATGGTCGCGGATGACATATTGCCGAAGCGTCGCAACACCTCACGTGAAATGTGCAGCTGCGACTCTTCAAGGCCTGCCCCATCGCGGACCGCATCCAGTATGGACCGGCCTCCCGGATGTACGGCCCAATGATGGATATCCCGCCGGGTGCAACCGTTCAGCATGCTGTCCAGATTGACGTCCAGACTGCCCGCAATCGCAGCCGGCACCTGCCCGGACAGATGCATGTCGAATCCGAGGTTGCCTATCCGCCAGGTAATGAGATCCGCAGCATCTTCCAGCACGGTCGTGCGGAAACTTTCGAGTTCGATACCTTCCGGTTCGGCTGACACAATACTGGCGGCACAACCATCAGCGAAAATCAGAAAAGAGAGCATCTCCTCCAGGGTTCCCGAGGACTTCAAATGCAGGGTGCACAGTTCGAGGTTCAGGATGGCCACTCGGGCTGCAGGTTCTGAACGAACTATATGGCGCGCCAGCTTCAGCGAGTTGAGCGCAGCAAAGCAGCCCATAAAACCGACCGTGGTGCGTTCAATCTGAGGTGACAACCCGTAATGCCGGATGATCTGGTGCTCCACCCCCGGTGCATAAAAACCCGTGCAGGTTGTCGTGATGAGATGTGTGACGCCGGTCAGATCGAGTTGATCCAACGCGCGCCTGGCGAGATCGAATGCATGTCGTTCGAAATATTGCATGCGTTTTTGCGTGCAGGGGAACTGCTCGATCCGATAAAAATCTTCGTCATCAAGCCGGTCTTCGACAGGATGAGGCCGCAGAAAGGAATACCTGTGATCGATCTGGGCCCTCGCTGCCATTCGACGGAATAACGCGTTCTCCCGGCGGTCCGGCAGTAAACGCGGACAGTACTGGACGAATTTCGCATGGACATCATGATCCGGAACTGCGGTGGCTATCGCATTGATAAAGGCTTTGGTCATCCCGCGGGTGCTCCCGGTTGCATGAGAAGTTTCGGTGGTGATGTTACGAAAGCATTATCCGGATGGACGAAGGCTTTTAGATGATTCCGCCCCGCGCCGGTGATTGTACTTACCGACAACCGTACATTTGTCGTTAACGTGAGAGAGATGGAATTTTGTTGCGACAGGTTCGGCTAATATGTGCCGCAACCGCGACGGGCTCTGGAATCCTGTATATGTAACTCACCCCGCTGCTTCAATCTGAAACCATTGACGGAATCGACATGCGCACACCATCCAGCTCCTCTCAAATACTGGCCAAACTGGGGATCATCGGAGTTATCTCCGCGGCGTCCCTGCTGACTGCCTGCGGATCGGAAGATAATTCCAGTTCTTCAAGTTCTTCAAGTTC
>CAZXLJ010000028.1:0-2785 GCA_964641175.1 uncultured Cellvibrionaceae bacterium | reverse complement strand
TCATCATCATCTTCAAGCTCTTCCAGCTCGAGCTCTTCATCATCCGGCGACGCCAGCGCACTGATCATCAATGACGATTTCGAGAGCGCTGCTGCGGGCGAAGTACCACCGGGCTGGCGAACCATTCTCGGGCACGGGCTGGTTGACTTTAGCCGCGCACCCGACCCGGGCTCTGCAGCCGAAATCGATAACTCCATCGCCCACTCCGGCGCAAACTCCGTTCGCATCAGCACCCCCAACGCTTCGGCGCCGCATTTCATTTTCCAGGAGCTGCCCGACAATCTGGACAGCATCTACGTCCGCGCCTGGGTTTACAGCGAAGTACAGCTGGGCGGCGGCGCGGCCGGCGGTTCGGGCGACCATGCTCATTTTCTGGGCACCCTCGAAATACCAGGCATGGACTCCGGCGCCGAACTGCGTTTCGGTCCCGTTGAAGCGGCATACCTGGGGGGCTTCATGCCCACTTACGGCGATTCTTACACCAATACTCGCGGCACCGGGTCCATACCCGCCAACACCTGGACCTGCGTCGAGTGGGCTGTCGAAAGTACCGGCAGTTTCGATCACATGTATGGCTGGGTTGACGGGGAGCAAGTGCTTGCGGCGCAGTCCCAAAGCGACTGGCAGAACGGCCCACGAGCGGATTTTGTCAACGCCAGCTCCACGGCTTTCATCAGTTTCGGCTGGCGTCAGTTTGGGGCAGTGGCGAACGTGAGTGATATCTGGTTCGATGATATCGCCGTGTCAACTACCCGTATCGGCTGCAACTGAGCCTTACAGTTTGCAGCGCATGACCGGTGTGCCGGACCGGCGCCCGGTCGCATCTTGAAGTGCACATGGCTGCGAAAATCCGAAAATCGGGTTCGAGGAACTCTGCCCTGTCGACCACTGCGTTCTACACTGTAAAGGTGTTAAGCGGGGGGAAAGGGTATGAGTTCCGAGAATTTCGAAATACTGATGCATCTACTGGCAGCCCTTGTCGCAGGCGGGCTGATCGGTCTTGAACGAAGCTATCATGGCCGCCCGGCCGGCTTTCGGACACACACCCTGGTATCTCTCGCATCAAGTCTATTGATGATGGTCTCCTATTATCAGGAGTCATGGATGCCCGCCAGTTCACACGGCGCCGTCAGCATGGACCCGACCCGCATGGCGCAGGGGATCATGACGGGAATCGGATTTCTGGGTGCGGGTGTGATATTCAAGGAAGGCCTGAGTGTTCGGGGCCTGACCACCGCCGCATCCATCTGGATGACCGCCGCCATCGGCATTCTGGTGGGCATAGGTTTCTTTTTTGCTGCGGGCGTAGCGGTAATTCTGACTTTGGGAACGCTGTCTATATTCCGCATCGTCGAATCAAAAATTCCGCACTATTCCTACGTGCACCACCATTTGAGCTTTCGACGCGGTGATGCCATCGGCGAAGCCGATCTCATCGCCCATCTGAAGGAACACGGCTTCAGCGTGTCCAACATGACTTACCGCATCAACGACGATAACCTGTTCGAATACCGCATGATCCTGCGCACCCGTCACCCCGCTGGCGCCTCGCGCCTGGCCGACTACTGGAGCAAACATGACAGCGTGCGGGAGTTCCGGATTTCCCCGACGGGGGATTAGAAATGGAAAACGGCCATGATATGTGCATGGCCGTTGTGGTGGGTTATTGCAGGTTGACGGTCATTTCGCCGACGACGGATTTGCCGGCCCTGTCAGCAAAGTCGAATCTCACCTTGGCGGTATATTCACTGCGTTCAAGTAAAGTGACGGAGCCACTGGAAGCGACAAAAACCCAGCCACTTTCCATATCTTCATGAGTGTAAATCCACTGCGCGCTTCCAATAACGGGGGTGTCGGCAGCAACGTCCAGCGCGACGGGATATTCCTTCCCGACTTCCAAACCGTCCACGAGTTCCAGATCCGCCTTAAGACGTACTGCGGCATCCAAAAAGCCCTCTTGATAACGCACATTGGTCCTGATTTCCAAAGTGCTTGTATCGGAAATCAAGGACGGCAGCGCTTCCGGATTGGACGATTGCCCCCAATAATTATGGGTGTCGCTGGCCTGACCACAAATATCCTCCTCGAAGACTCCTCCCGCTGCTGCGTCTGCCGTAAATGCAAGCGTTCCATGTGAAAAGCTTGTATCCGAAGCAATACGTTCCACTGTTCCCTCAATCACACTACCGTTTTCGCATTCACTCACTATGCGCAGCGAATCATCCGACAATTTGTAAAAGCTGATTTTCGGAGCGCTGCAATCTGAATCCTCTTCATCCTCGTCATCTTCACCGGATTTAAGCCACAGATTCGATCCGCTACCATTGCGATCCAACTCCTCTACCTCTCTCCATACACACTCTGTTCGCGTCACCTGACCGGACTCTGATTGGGCTATCGAATAAACCTCAGTCACCTCCATAGTAACGCCATAGCGCTGGTCGGTAGTGGCACCTTCAACCACATCACTCAAAGGCATGTCAACAATGTAATCCATCCGGCTCCGCCAAATGCCAGATTGCGAATAAATATTCCACGCTTCCGAATAGCTTAATTCGTCGCCATTGGAGACCGGTTCTTCGGGATCCATTGGTACTCCGGGCGAAACTGGCGGCTCAGGCACTTCCGATCCCGTGTCCGGATCGGGGGTCACAGGTTCGGGATTGTTTGGATCGTTATCGGAATTGTCCGGTTCGTCGATATCAGGATCAGCACCATTGTCTACATCACCAGGCTGCTCAGTCCCAGGTTGCTCGACGACAGGAGAATCAGGATCAGGTTGATC
>CAZXLJ010000027.1:0-33040 GCA_964641175.1 uncultured Cellvibrionaceae bacterium | reverse complement strand
GGGCGGGCATATCGATCCCAGCCTCCCAATGGGGCGCGCGCTTGACGGGCGGACATTGCAATACGAACCCATGGATTATGCCCCTAAACTTCTGAGCCGACAGAAAATTCACGTGTTAAACAGGTTTGTGCATAAATCCGGGTTGATTCCGGGGGCTGTAAAACATACTTTCTCCCGTGCCGCAGTGAGCGGCTTAACTGTTAGAAATAGGACTTAAGGAGATTTTATGAACACAGTTGCAATGGAAACACGTACGTCAGCACCCATGAGAGAACTTGCCGGTCTGGAAGTGGATCAGGTAGCCGGTGGCTGGATAAACTTCGCAGTAGGTGGAGCGGTCGGCGGGATGGTCTATGGGGCGGCCGTCGCATTCACCGATGCTACCTGGAGCAACGCCGCATTTGCCGGCTCCGTCGTTGGCGGTGCCGTAACAAGTGGCTTCAGCGCATTAACTGGAGCAGGGGCGGCCGGGACTCTCTATTGGGGTGGCGTCGGCGCGGTTGCCGGTGGTGCGGTTAACGCAGCGGGCGAGTACGGCAACTGGTAGATTGGAGAAGTCCAAACTATTAACGCAGTTATAAACGAAAGGCAGCGCCCGTGGGTGCTGCCTGCTTAGCATGAGGTTGCAGCAAAGTGTCAGAAAATAAACCGCAGAGTGTGCAGGTCATCTACTTGAAGTTCATTGTTTCTGCAGTTGCGGGCAGCATACTTATCATGGCAATGGTTTATTTGATCGCAGGTGATTCGAAATTCGGATTGCAAGTCGGGATTGTCGCGGCGTACTGGTGCGCCCTGGCCAGATACTGGATCAATGAGGCTTTCAAACTCGGCAGAAGGACAGCTGGATAATCAGATCTGCCGCTTGAGAAGAGAAACCTCAGACTCAGGCTTCCGCCACAAATACCGCTCTTCTCGGAGCAGGGTGACCCTCAATGGTCCTGGTAGGATCCTCGGGGTCGAGAAAGTTTATCAGGGAATGAAACGTCATCCAGGGCGTGGAACGCTGTTCCTCTACTGTCGTGACAGTCTCGTCAACCACCCGGGCATTACGGAAACCGCATTTTTTCAACCAACCGAGCAATGTCAGGCTCGACGGAAGAAACCACACGTTATTCATCATCGCGTAGCGTCCCTCGGGAACGAGGACCTCCCCCGGCCCCCCCTCAATCACCAGAGTTTCCAGTACCAGTTCGCCGCCTGAGCGCAGGGTATTTTTAAGCTCCCGCAAATGATCCATGGGCGAGCGGCGATGGTAAAAAACGCCCATTGAGAAGGTAGTATCGAACAGGGCGCAGCCGGGAGGCAGCGCTTCGATACCCACGGGCAACACGTGGACGGGCACCGGGCCAAGATATTTCTTCACCATTTCAAACTGCACTACAAACCTTGGCGAGGGATCGATTCCAATAACACGGCGGGCCCCGGCGCCGAACATCCGTAACGCGTAGTAGCCGTTGCCACAGCCGACATCCAGCACGAGACGGTCGGTCAGGGAGCCGATGTGAGGCGCGACTCGCGCCCATTTCCAGTCCGACCGCCATTCAGTGTCGATTTCGATGCCGAACAGAGAGAAGGGACCTTTGCGCCAGGGTTTGAGAGCCTGCAGCTGCTCGAGCAATACGGCTCGTGCTGCTGGCGTCAAATCGTGTTCGCAGCCGACTGATAGCCCTGTATGCAAGTCCATGGAGGACGGCCGGCCTTCGGGTATTCGAGACAGGGCGTTAAGCCACCCCGGCAAATCCCCCCAGCGCGTTGCGCGCATTGCCTGTGCAATGTCGGTCTGCAGATGAGTGATAAAAGGCTCGAGCGCGGTCCCCGTTGATTCTGAGTAAAGGTCTTTGAAGTCAATCATTTGAAAGCGATTATTGATGTGAAGTTAAAGCATTGAAACCATACATCCACTGATCGGAATCCGGCGCTCCGAAGCCGGGTTTTATGACAGGGTAGGGTTTCCGGGACCAGCACATTTTCGAGAGCGGTGCGCTTCTGGGCGATCTCGAGATCGGAATAGCCGTTGGCGCGCTTGAAGTGGTGATGAAGATCTCTCATCAACACATCGTGCTGCGCATTCTCAAACGCGATTTTCTCGGAAAGGATGAGGATTCCGCCCGGCCGTGTGGCCGCAGCTATTCGTTCCAGCAGTGTCTGACGCCTGGCAACGGGAATGAATTGGAGGGTGAAATTCAGCACTGATACGGAAGCATTTTCAATCGGAGCATCCTGCAAATCGCAACATTGCAGGTCAACAGGCACCACTCCGGCGTCGGCTGCGATCACCGTGCGGCAGTGCTCGACCATGTCAGGAGAGTTATCGATGGCCACAACGCGTACACCAGAGGCGGCAACGCGGTGGCGCATGGCAAGGGTGGCTGCGCCAAGAGAGCAACCCAGATCATAGAGGTTCGTATCCGCTTGAGCGTACCGTTCGGCCATCTGGCCGATCATGTGGATGATCGTGGCATAGCCGGGCACAGAGCGCTTGATCATGTCGGGGAAAACCGACACGACCTCTGCGTCGAAGGCAAAACCGGATACGGCGTCGCGCGGTTGTGCGTAGAGGCGATCGATCAAGTCATTCATCTGCGTTGGGATCCCTGGCGAAAACCGCGAATTCTACCGCGCTTTGCCGGTCGACTACACTTATCGATGTGCGTAAACGGTGTCCGCTCAAGCATTGTAATGAGGAGGTTCGGTGAGCGAGTTCAATTTCAAGAACTTGCAGATTTTGGTCGCAGACGATTTCAGCAATTTCCGGCGAACGGTTACCGACATGCTCAGCAAGATGGGCGTGGCCCGGATCGAGGTGGCGGAAAAAGGCTCTGTCGTGCTCGATTACTGCCAACATCGGCAGTTCGATGTCATCCTCTGCGATTACGATCTGGGCGCCGGCAAGAACGGTCAGCAGGTTTTGGAAGCACTGCGCTTCAACAAACTTATTTCTCGCAAAACCATATTTGTCATGGTGTCGGCGGACTCCAGC
The DNA here is from genome assembly GCA_964641175.1 of uncultured Cellvibrionaceae bacterium. Taxonomy (GTDB): domain Bacteria; phylum Pseudomonadota; class Gammaproteobacteria; order Pseudomonadales; family Cellvibrionaceae; genus CAYNST01. The sequence continues at coordinate 30,060 of CAZXLJ010000027.1, read as the reverse complement.
AAAGATGTGGTGATGGCGTCCTACGATTGCGAACCCGATGATTACCTGATGAAGCCGATTACCGCCCGGATGCTGCACCAGCGTCTGCAGCGGCTGTTGACTCAACGCGAGGCGTTGATGCCGGTATTCAGGGAACTTGAGGTGGGTAACAAGGGGGCGGCGATTGAGCTGTTGAATGAAATGGCCCTGGATGAAGGCCGGCATGTCGCCACCGCGCAGAAGCTTCTGGGAGAGCTCCTCATCGAAGCCGGAGATCTCGGCAGAGCTGAAAGGCTATTCACCAAGGCGCTCGAAGTGCGCCCGCTGGACTGGGCGCGACTGGGACTGGCGCGGGTCAAGCATCTGCGTGGGGAACTGGATGTCGCGCAGAAATGGCTCCAGAACATCCTCAAGGACAACCCGCTGTTTCTGCCGGCATACGATGCGCTGGCGACCAACTGGTATGAACAGAAAGACCGGGCTGCCGTGCAGGCAACCATACAGCGATCGGTGCAGATTTCCCCGCGTTCCATCCTGAGACAAAAGCGCCTTGCCGAAGTGGCCGAACTCAACGGAGACTTGCGTGTTGCCCTGGCAGCTATGCGTACAGCCATCAAGCTCGGAGAATTGTCCTGTCACGGAAGGGCCGAGGACAGCCTCGATTTTGTCCGGCTGGCCAACGCGAGTATCCAGCAGCAACTGGAGGGCCCCCAACCGCTTGGTCATGAGGTAGTGGAAGTGCTCAACAAGGCCCGCCAGCGGTATCCGCTGGATCGGCAACAGGCCCAGCGGGCAGATATACTCGAAGGGCATACCCACCTATTGACCGGGAACCCGGCGCGCGGCCGCGAGCTTCTGAAGTCTGCGCTGGAACAGGAGCCATCGGGCACGCTGGAAGTCCAGATCGAACGCTTGCTGGCGCTGCGCGCCCTGGGCGAGACGGCGCAAGCGCAGCAATTGCAGGAAGAGCTGATCGCTGAGAACGCGTGCAATGAAGCGGCACTGGAGCGCCTGGATCTGGTGCTCGACGAGCCGGCCAGCGAGATTAACCGCAATTTCGTCAGTGCAATAAATCGGGAAGGAATCAATCTGTACAATCGGGCACAGTTTGACGAAGCACTGGTTTGCTTCGACCGGGCGGCGCGCATATTTCCAAATCATGTCGGTCTGCAGTTGAACATCGTTCAGGCGCTGATCGGCAGGCTGGGAGTGGATGGAACCGATCTCGATTCACGAAAACTCGTCCGCGAAAAGCTTGCTGGAGTGGTTCGGCAGATCTCTCCGGAGCACGCTCACTATCAACGTTATCTCCGCCTGAAGTCCATGGCGGACACCGGCGCAAGAGGATAAACCCATGGCTGACACAAGCCCCGACGTCGACTTTTCGCTGGTTCTGGCCTCAAGCGTACACGACATGAAGAATTCCGTCGGCATGCTGGTTGCCTCGCTGGAAAGATTTCTGGAAGATCATCCGCCGACCAATGCCGAGCAGCTCAATCATTATAATGTGCTGCAGTATGAGGCTTCGCGCATCAATACCGAACTGGTCCAGTTACTGACGATATACCGGATGCAAAACAATCATTTGCCCGTGCGCATGGATCAGCATTTTGTAAGAGATGTCCTTGAAGACCAGGTGGCTCGCAATCATGCCATGCTCGACAGCCGCCATATTGAACTGAAACTTGAGTGCCCGGACAACCTTGAATGGTTTTTCGACGCCGACCTCGTCGGCAGCGTGGTGCAGAATGTTTTGGTGAATTGTGCCCGCTATACCCGGAATGAACTTATAGTACGCGCCTGGGTCGATGATGACTTGTTGCATATCATGGTGGCTGACGACGGTACGGGTTACCCGCCGGCGATGCTCATCTCACCCGCGGAGCTGGTGGAAGAAGCCCAGGTGAGCGGCGGTAATACTCGTCTGGGTCTGTACTTTGCGGATAAAATTGCCGCGCTTCACAAACAGCAAAATCGCGTAGGCTACATCAAGCTGGGAAACGGGGAACCTCTCGGAGGCGGCTGTTTCCGGATGGTACTGCCTTAACAACGACACTGGCCAGCCAGTCGGGTTTCGGGGGAGTTTTGGTGGTATTCAGACCGGTTGCCGGTGCGACCAGGCCAATGGCGGTTTTTGGCGCAGCCCATTCGGCCAATGCGCTGAGCATGGGTATTCAGGTCGTCCTGTTGTCCTGGCTTGCCGCAGGAGTCCTCCGCTTGCCGGCAGACCAGATTGCCTGGGTCCAGGCGTCAGTTTTTTTGCCCAATCTGATATTCCTGCTCATGGCGGGCGCCGTTTCCGACCGCCATTCGGCCCCTTTGATTTCCGCTTTCGCCAACACATTTCTCGCACTCACACACTTATTTGCATTCCTGCTTATCCGGTTCGGCGAGCTGGGCTTTCCCGAATTGGCGGGATATGCCATGGCCCTCGGCTGCGGCAATGCCTTCGTCCAGACGGCGCGGGAAAAGCTGGTGGTGCAAATGGGCACGCAGCGCGTCCGGCAGACAATTTCAGCCATGGGTATCTGCCAGTTTCTGGCGCAGGCAGTCGGTATGGGGCTGGCCGCCTTCAATGACTGGTGGGGTGCGCAGGTGCTTCTGGGGATCCAGGCAATGGCCTGCTTTGTCTCGGCCTTTATTTACACTTTCCTGCACCGGCGACTGCGGGCTACTGAACCGCCGCTGCCGAATATTTCGCAGACGATGGCGGCGGCGATCCATGAATCGCTGCGGGTGGCGAAGCACAACCGGCCGCTGCGGCAAGTGCTGATCCTGGCATGTTTCAACGGCCTGATGCACCTCGGCTTGTTCATTGTCGTGCTGCCTGTCATCGCCCGCGATGTGATGGCTTTCGGGTCGCTGGAATATGGCGCCCTGCAATTGGTGTTTATCCTGGGGACAGTTGCCGCCCATGGGCTTATTTTACGACGCAACATCCGCTATCCGGGTCAGAGTATTCTCTTTTGCCTGCTGTATTCGGGGTTCGTCGGTTTTGCGATGGCGGCGGGGCCGACGGTGGCCGGGCTTTATGCACTGGTCCTGATCTGGGGAACCATCGCAGGTGTCTCTGCGAATCTGAGCCGACTGGTCGTGCATTCAGTGACATCCGTGGAGAGCCGGGGCCGCATCATGGCACTGTATCAATTTGTGCTGGTGGGCGCGGCGCCTGCCGGAGCTCTGGTGGCGGGCTACATTGTCAAGCACGGTTCTGTATGGCTGGCGCTGAAGATCATGGGAGGGGCGAGCGTGACCCTCTTCGGTCTGTTTTTGTTGAGTCGCTCGCTCTGGTCAGTCAGTGTGGTTGACGCCACATCGGGATAAGTCCCGGTGTTACTTCAGCAGCGCGGCTTCCATAGAAATTTTCGCTTTCAAGACTTTGGAAACCGGGCATCCCACCTTGACCGCGTCGGCAATTTTCCGGAATTGACTTTCCTCTATTCCCGGAACTATCGCCTGCACATTCAGGTGCGCCGCAGTGATGGTAAAACCACCGGCGTCGCTTTCCAGCGTGACTTTAGACGTCGTATTGATTTGCGTGGCAGTAAAGCCGGCTTCTTCCAGCTCCTTTGCCATGGCCATGGTGAAGCATCCGGCGTGGGCCGCACCAATCAGTTCTTCGGGGTTGGTTCCTTTTTCGCCCTCAAAGCGATGGCTGAATCCATATGGCTGCGAGGTCAGTGCTCCGCTTTCGGTGGAGATTTCTCCACGACCGTCCTTTAATCCGCCCTTCCACAACGCTGCGCCTGTTTTGTCTGTTTTCATAGTCATTCTGCTCGTCAGTGGGTGAATATACCTCGAAAGGCAATGAGTGCCGCCGCAATACTTACGTTCAATGACTCCACCTGGTTCGCCATGGGAATGCTCACAAACCTGGTGCAAATTTCGCGACACTCCGTTGACAGGCCTCGAGTTTCATTTCCCAGAACAAAAATACTGCGGGTGCCAGCGTCCAATTGTCCGACGGTTTGCCTCGCGTCGGCAGCGAGCCCGTACACCTCGGTGCCGTGCGTCTGAAAACGCTGCAGCGTTTGCGCCAGATCCTTGCAGAAAATCAGCCTGGCTTTAAACAGGGTGCCGGCGCTCGCCTTTATGACCAGTGCATCAAGGCGGGCACAGCCTTTTTCCGGTATCAGCAAGCCATGCATCGGCGAGGCGCAGACAGTCCGGATGATCATGCCCAGATTCTGCGGATTGGTGATCGAATCGAGAGCAACCAGTTCGAACGAATCGGGCAAGTCGGCGAAATATTCATCTTCGCCTGAAAAACCCGCGCAACGAAGGTCGAGTGCGACGCCCTGATCCTGTTTGCCGTTTTTTGAAATGCGGGACAGAGCCTGTTTATTGTGAAACTCAATGGCCACTCCGCGCTTTCGGGCGGCATTTTCAATATCCTGGACAATCGCCGCGGCTTTATTGCTGTCTGCTAGATGCAGCTTGTACGGCTGCAACCGGGTATCTTGCAGTGCTTCCAGCACGGGTTTGCGCCCGTAAATGGTCAGGATGCTGGCAAAAAACCGCTTTCGGGCTGTGTATTCATCGGAATCAGTGGGCGGCATTTTGGCAGACATCCAGGTACAGGCGGAGCGTTCTGGCCAGACCCATACTGATCGCATCAACGATCAGTGCATGGCCGATGGAAAATTCCAGCAGGCCGGGAATGGTGGCAAACCGCGGCAAATTGACAAGGTTCAGGTCATGACCAGCATTAACGCCCAGGCCAACAGTGGCGGCCTTTGCTGCCGCCAGGCGATAGCGTTCAAACACTGACTCCAGATCTGCAGACTGGTCGGCAACCGCGGCGGCGTAAGGGCCAGTATAGAGTTCAATGCGGTCAGCCCCGATGGCGGCGGCCAGCTCAATCTGGCGGGGGTCCGGATCCATGAACAGGCTCACCCGCACGCCCCAGTCCCGGAGCTGCCGTATCACCGGTTCCAGCCGGCGGGAATCCCTGTCGAGATCAAATCCGTGGTCGGAAGTCGCCTGGTCATTGCTGTCGGGTACCAGAGTGCACTGATGCGGCCTGAACCTTCCGACCAGAGGCAAAAGACCCGGATAACTCCCGGCCGGTGCCGAAAACGGATTTCCTTCCACATTGAATTCAGTGCCCGGAAACCGGTTAACCAGCTGAGCCAGTTCGCCGACATCCTGGGGCCGTATGTGTCGCTGGTCGGGCCGGGGGTGAACGGTTAGCCCCTGCACGCCGGCTTCCAGACAATAACGACCGTGTTCGGTGACATCCGGATAATTTCCGGGTCGGGAATTGCGGATCAGGGCAATCTTGTTGAGATTGACGGACAATGCGATAGACATGATTCAGGCAGACTTGACAGAAGGGATAGGATGGCGAAGAACGCGCCGGATTTAGCGGAGTTCGCCTTCGCAGATACGAAGGCGAACAGGGAACTACTTGTTGGACTTAATCTTGGCGGACTCGATGAAGATCGGCTCATTGGGCGCATTGGCAAAGAGTCCTTTATGCCGACCCTGGGGCGCCTGGGCCATCTTGTCAACGACTTCCATTCCCTTGATGACTTTGCCGAACACGGCGTAGCCGGGGCTGCCGGGTTTCCAGTCAAGACTGGGATTATCGACCAGGCTGATAAAAAACTGGCTGGTTCCACTGTCGGGCATGGATGTACGGGCCATGGACAAGGTACCGCGAAGGTTTTTCAGGCCGTTGTTCGATTCATTGACGATCGGTGCCTGAGTTTCCTTGCGCTCATAGTTGCGGTGGAACCCGCCGGTCTGAACGACAAAATTGGGGATGATCCGATGAAAAATGACATCGGAGTAAAATCCTGCTTCAACATAACTCAGAAAATTGTTCACGGTTTTCGGCGCTTTGTCCGGGTACAGCTCCACTTCGTAAGTGCCCACAGAAGTAGTGAATACGACGACCGGACTGACAGTCGACGCCTGCGCTTCCTTTGCCGGGGATGCATCCTTTATCGCGGCGGGTTTCGAAGTCTGTGGACCGCTGGTGGGATTGGCGGTCGCCAGAATTGGTGTCAACAGGAACATGAGGGTCAGAAAAGTGGAGCGTAGTGTGTACATTCGTATTCCTACCGTTAGTTGGCCCAATCGGAGTTGCGTTTTTTAGGAATCAGAGCGGGCATGATTATCATCAGAATCATTCCAAAGAGGACCATCCCCGCTCCAACCAGCCAGTGCGTGATGACTTTATCTGCCTTCAGGCGATCGTTTTCCGCCTGCAGGGCATCGCATTCGGTTTGCATGAGCTCATGTTTGGCCAGCAGTTCCCGATATCGTTCATTCAAGTTGATGGCATCGGCGGATAATGTTCTCAGGTTCACCAGCTCTTCTTCAAAGCTGTCTCTTTCGGCGGAACTGACGTTCATTGCCTGCACGAGTTTTTCATGCTCTGCCAGCAGTTTGCTGTATTGCTCCTGGAGGGAGTCTGCGCTTTCGCGGGTCTTCGCAAGCTGAGCCTTGGTGGCGTCGATCTGCTGCCGCGCGGTTGGCTGTTCGAGCAGATACTGGGTTTCCACCCAGCCGGTGGTGCCTCCGGATGTCTCAATTCGGGCCCACTGGCCGTCTGCCGAAGTTTCGAGCTGTTCGACGACCATACCCGTACGCAGCCTGGAAAAGATAATACGGTATTCATTGCCGGCACCGCTGCGAACTGGAACATAGATTATGTCGGATACATAGCGGGTCGCGGCCAGGGACTGACTGGCGGCGAGGAGTAGGATGATCAACAGGCTAATGGTTTTCATGGTGGATACCCTTGCTTTGATTATGGCAATACTTTTTTGAAGGGTTTGACCACAACTCGCTGGTAGACGCCAGCCGCGACATAAGGGTCGGCATCGGCCCACGCCTGCGCTTCCGGCAGACTGGCAAATTCTGCGATGACCAGACTGCCAGTAAAGCCCGCTGTGCCAGCGGCTTCATCGTCGGGATGCGGGCCGGCGATGACCAGGCGGTCCTCGGAATGCAACTGTTCCAGCCGTGCCAGATGGGCAGGTCGCACGGACTGTCGCAGTGGCAGGCTGTCGGGTACGTCTTCACTGAGGATGGCGTAGAGCATGAGTGGCCAGTAACTTGTTATAGGAATGGATATACAGCAAGCCGAAAAACGACGGGTCCGTGGCACTGCCCGGACCCGATCAGGGTTTGCTACTCAGTATGGAGAACTTATTGAGATTTTTCGAGTTTTTCTTCGGGCTCGATCATGATCTCTTCCCACCGCAGATGGGTCAGGCGAGTAATATTCCGGAACAGGTAAAGGATGGCTACGATCATCACGATCATGGAAGGAATGGTAATGACCGGAAAACTCAGGGCGGTCATTTTGCCCAGTTCGGCATTATAGGCTTCGGTCCCCGGCGGGCTGACCAGAATCACTTTGGCCAGAATATAGTTGAGTACTGCAGATAAAAAGAAGGAGCCTGCGAGCATGTAGGATGCGACCCTGAGTACTCTGTCGAAGGCTTGAGTGTTGTTGAATTCCAGCAGCGCCTGATGAACCTTCTCGACCTGCATGATTTTGTCGTTATACAGGAAAGTCCGGACCAGAGGATAAGGTGTGTACAGCGATCCAAGGGTTGCGAGCCCGAGAATGGCGGGAATGGTGGCTTCTTTGATAGCCATATATTCTGGCGGCAGCTTAAGCAGACTGATACCCCCCGTAAGCATCACGCTGATTACGCCCAGAGCCGAAAAAAAGTTGACCTTCCGGGTCCGGGTGTAATCGTAGATTCCGTATCCAATGGGAAAGGCCAGCGCAACCAGCAGACCAAGAGTGGGGCCCAGGTAGGCTTCCTTGCTCCCCTTCATCAGAATCAAGGTGGGAATGAGAATATTGACCAACAGGTTGAGAAAGACATTCTCCCTGGGTTTGGCGGTTGCTGCTTGATTCATCAGAGCTCTCGATAACGGAAAATATCAGTAACAGGAAATCCCGGTCGCAGCAAATCTCTTTGCCGCAATCGTTAAAGCGGGGCTAAAATGGCCGCCCCACCGGAAATGGCGTCTTTTACGGCCGAGTGGGCGCCAAATTGAGGTTGTCTTGATATACGATTTGCACGCGCATAGCAATGCTTCGGACGGAATACTCGATCCCGGGGATCTGATCGCCAGAGCGAAAGCTCACTGCGTGGATGTTCTGGCACTGACCGATCACGATACGACAGCGGGTATTCTGGCAGCTTCCCGGGCGGCGCAGGCAGCCGGTTTGACATTGATAGCCGGGATCGAATTCTCGACCCAGTGGCAGAAAAGAGGCGTGCATGTTCTCGGGCTGAACATTGACCCGCTGGAGGAGCATCTGGCGGAGGTCGTCAGGGAACAGCGCCGCCGACGCCTGGAGCGGGCACATCAGATTGCCGAGCGACTCGGCAAGCTGGGATTTGCGGATTCCCTGGAAGGAGCCCGGCGCATTGCCGGCTCCGAACTGATCGGCAGGCCGCACTTTGCCCGGTATATGGTGGAAGCGGGTTACGTGAAAACAGTGGCTGCCGCCTTCAAGAAATATCTGGGATCAGGCAAGTCAGGCGACGTCGCCCCCAACTGGCTGGGCATGACCGAAATTATCCACGCCATTCGGCGGGCGGGAGGGGTTGCCACGCTGGCCCATCCGCGCAAGTACAATCTTTCCCGTTCAAAAATCTGCGCGCTAGCTGACCACTTCAAAGAAGAGGGCGGACAGGGGATTGAGGTGATCTCGGGTGCGCAGGCGCGAGAAGAGACCCAGGATATGGTGCGAATCGCTGAACGGTTCGACTTGTGTGCGTCGGTAGGCAGCGATTTTCACGAACCGGACCGGCCCTGGCAGGAGCTCGGCGCCTGCGGGCGTTTGCCTCCCGGCTGCACGCCGGTGTGGCAGCTGTGGCAAGTACATTGACAAGAATTCTTTAAAAGACAGGATATTAATGGCGCAGTTTCTCACTATCCATCCGCAGGACCCACAACCCCGCCTGATCTCCCAGGTCGTCGAGGTACTCAAGCGGGGTGGTCTTATCGTTTACCCGACCGATTCGGCCTACGCGCTTGGCTGCCATATCGGTGACAAGCTGGCGCTGGATCGAATCCGGGTGATCCGTCAGATCGACAAGCATCACAACTTCACTTTGATGTGCCGTGATCTTTCGGAACTTGCGACCTATGCCCGCGTCGACAATGCAGCTTTCCGGCTCATCAAGAGCCATACCCCGGGGCCCTACACGTTCATTCTGAATGCGACCAGCGAGGTACCGCGGCGACTGATGCATCCGAAGCGTAAAACCATCGGGCTGCGCGTGCCCGACAATCGCGTTGCGCTTGCGATCATGGAAAGCCTTGGCGAACCGCTGATGAGTTCTTCGCTGATATTGCCTGGCGACAAGCTTCCGTTAACAGATCCCTACGAAATACGTGCTTTGCTCGAACACCAGGTGGAGTTGGTGGTGGAAGGTGGATTTTGCGGGCTTGAGCCTACTACCGTGGTGGATCTGACCGGCCCGGTACCCGATATCATCCGTCAGGGTTGTGGCCCTACGAACAAGATCCTGTAGCCGGACGCCGGTTCTCTGGTGCGCCTGAATCTGAAGTCGTTATAATGACCGGCTTTTGGGCGGACGCAACCTTCGCGGCCGGCACCGCCCAGTTCGCATCATTCACAGGGGTGGCTGCTTTTGTCCGTGACCGACGACTCTTCCATTGCGCAGGAGACGGCTGAAGTGCCGCACGTCGATGCGGATTCTGACGATCAGTCATTGTCACTGGAGAGGTCGTCCTCCGGGTCATATGCGCTTGCGCTGGTCAATGGCAAGGCGTTCACCGCGATCCCCCGGGATCTATATATCCCGCCGGACGCCCTCGAGGTTTTTCTCGAATCCTTTGAGGGGCCACTGGATCTGTTGCTGTATCTGATCCGGCGCCAGAATCTGGATATTCTCGACATTGACGTGTCGCAGATCACCCATCAGTACATCGCCTATGTCGAGATGATGGATGCCGTCAAATTCGAGCTGGCCGCTGAATACCTGGTAATGGCGGCGATGCTGGCGGAGATAAAGTCGCGCATGCTGTTGCCCCGCAGCAGCCAGGACGAAGAGGAAGAGGATGCAGATCCGCGTGCGACACTCATTCGGCGACTGCAGGAGTACGAGCGATTCAAGGAGGCTGCCGAAGAGATTGACCGTCTGCCTCGCTTGCAACGTGATTTTCATGTGGGCGGAGCGGCTCCGCCGGATCGGAATCTGACACGGCCGGATCCCGAGGTGGATCTGCGCGAGGTGCTGGTTGCCCTGGCGGAGGTTTTAAGACGGGCGGACATGTACATCAGTCACCATGTTGAGAAGGAGCGCCTTTCGACCCGGGAGCGGATGGGCCAGGTGCTCGATTCACTGAAGGGCCGGGCGTTTGTACCCTTCGTTACCCTGTTCCAGCTTGATGAGGGCAGGCTGGGTGTTGTCGTCACCTTCCTTGCTGTGCTTGAGCTCATCAAGGAATCCCTGATCGAGATCGTGCAAACCGAAGAATTTGGTCCCATTCATGTTAAGGCCCGCGTCGAACAGGCAGCGGACGACGGATCTGTCGATGGAAATAGTTGAAGAATCAGCCCCCCAGCCCCGAGCGCCTGTACAAGGTGAGTTGTCGCTGATCCGGCGCATTGTGGAAGGTGCTTTACTGGCAGCCGGGGAGGCGTTGAGCCTTGACCGGCTGGAGAGTCTGTTCGATGAGAGCGATCGTCCCGGGAGGCCATTGCTGCAACAGGCGCTGGCGGAGCTCCGTGGGGAGTGCGCAGGGCGCGGCTTCGAACTGGTGGAAGTTGCCAGCGGGTGGCGGTTTCAGGTGCGCAATGACCTGGCACCCTGGGTAAACCGGTTGTGGGAAGAACGACCGCAGAAATATTCCCGGGCTATCCTCGAGACCCTCGCCCTGATTGCCTATCGCCAGCCGATCACGCGGGGTGATATTGAAGAGGTGCGCGGGGTATCCGTCAGTTCGCACATTATCAAGACATTGGCGGAGCGTGAGTGGATCAAGGTGGTTGGACATCGGGACGTCCCGGGGCGCCCGGCGCTTTATGCGACCACTCGACACTTTCTTGACTACTTCGGGCTCCGAAGTCTCGACCAGTTACCGTCTCTGAGCGAGCTGCGTGATCTGGATGCCATCAGCCGCAGTCTGGGGCTCGAAGAGGGCACGGATCTTGAGTCGGAACAGATAAACGAGGCGAAACATTCCGGAGAAGAAATGGAAGCCGAGACGGCGAGTCAGAGCGATGAAGTTGACCTGATGAAGCAAGACGAGTCCGGAATGCACCCTTTGATTTCCATGAAAGAATTTATTGCCGATGAAAACGGCGTTGAAGAATTACTCGCTGACAATCGGCGGGATCGAGAGCCAAAACCGGCAGGAGAATCGCCTGATGAGCGATGAAAAGATTCAAAAAGTGCTGGCCAGCGCGGGGTTCGATTCGCGGCGGGCAGTCGAACGGGCCATTGAAGCAGGCCAGATATTTGTAAACGGCAAGCGTGCCACCATTGGCGACCGGGTACGTGCCGGCGACAAGATCCAGTGGGAAAGCAGAAACTACACCGTACCTGATCAGCGAACGAATGAAATCAAGGTGCTCGCCTATAACAAACCGGAAGGCGAGGTGTGCAGCCGCAATGATCCGGACGGGCGACCGACGGTGTTTGACCGGCTGCCGCAGCTGAAAACCGGTCGTTGGGTTTCGGTAGGACGGCTCGACATCAACACAAGTGGGCTTCTGCTGTTCACCAACGATGGCGCTTTGGCCAACAAATTGATGCATCCATCAAGCAACATCGATCGGGAATATCTGGTGCGGGTGCAGGGCGAAGTGGCGGACGAAACCCTGGAACAGCTGAAGGAGGGCGTGCTGCTGGAAGATGGCCTGGCACGTTTTTCTGACATCGGTCGCGGCAAGGAAAGCAGTGGCAGCAACAGCTGGTTCTATTGCACCGTCATGGAGGGGCGGAACCGGGAAGTGCGCCGATTGTGGGAATCCCAGGAATTGCGGGTAAGCCGGTTAAAACGGGTGCGCTACGGGCCCCTGGTGTTGCCGTCTTATATCCGGCAGGGACAATGGCTCGAACTGGAGCCTGTCGACGTTACTATCCTTTACAAGGCAGCCGGGATGACGCCGCCGCGCCTGAAAAAGCCGACTCCCCAGGAGCAGGTGCGCAAAGAACGCCAAGTGAAAAAACTGCGCTCGGCGGGCAGCCGCAAGCCGGTCGCGTCCACCTGGAAAAAAAGATCCTGACGAACATCCAGAGCACCGCCGGCTAAAAATCCTGCCAGTTGCAAGCGGCTCAGAGCAGTATCAGTAACGGGACAGTAGCAGGCGCAGCTCGCGGGTCGTGCTTGCGGCGGGCACTGCAACCGGTGCCCGCTACCGGCTCCGCTCAGGTACGGCGTTTCTGGGCGCGGTACGGTCGGTCGGAAACTCGGATTCGGCGCTGACGATACAATTGCGGCCTTGCGCCTTGGCCTGGTAAAGCGCTGCGTCGGTCCGCTGGAAGAGCGTGTCGCGGCTATCGGTGTCCCGACTGGTTCCGACACCGATACTGACCGTGACATGCAGGGGTTCGTTCTGATGTTCAAAGGCGTGCGACGCGAGTGTGATGCGCAGCCGGTCAGCGATTACCAGTGCTTCAACGTGGGTTGTGCTCCCCAGAATAACCAGAAACTCCTCCCCGCCGTAGCGGTAGACTTGATCGGTTTGTCGCAAGGTGTTGCGGATCAAGGCGGAAACGAACTGCAGGGTCATGTCGCCGACAGCGTGTCCTTTTTCATCATTGATTCTCTTGAAATGATCCATATCCACAATAAGCAGGGAAAAGTAGCCGCCGCTGCGTCGGCAGAGTTGAAACTCGCGTTGAATGGCCAATTCAAACGCCGCCCGGTTGCCTACCTGGGTCAGACTGTCACGGAGTGAATTTTCCAGGGCGTCGCGGTACAGCAGCGCATTGCGCAAAGGAAGAATAAGCAGGCTGATCAGAGTTTCGAGGTCTTCAAGTTCATTTTCGGAAAAGGGCCGATTCCGCTGCAACACCAGATCGCCGAGTGACTGTTCCTTTATTTTCAGGTGATATTGCGCGCTGTGACGTTTCTCCGCGCCAAGCTGAATTTCGATTCGTTTCTGGGGGAATGTGTACTTTAACCCCCCGCATGGGAGTTGGGCCTGCACCGCGCGAAAAAAACTGACCAGTGTTTCTTTAAGATCCAGCGAGCGCTGCAATGCATGCGTGACTTCAAACTTGATGTCCTTAAGTTCAGCGGATTTCATAAATGGGACCGATGCAGCAGGGTTTGACGGGTTTGTTTGGCGCTCGAAACGCGGTAAAGCGACTTTTATGCCAGAAAAAGTTGTACATGGGAATCAGAAACTTGCAGAGCGGAGCGGAGAGGAGCCGTTGAACTTTTGACACTGAAGTCATCATCGGTACAGATCCTGGCGCGCCCCGGGGCCGCTTCTTTCGGTATTGCTTTCTCGGTTGTACTGCCTAGTCTTTGTTGCGACAATTGCGCGCTATCCAATTTCTGTGGAGTTGAATTGTGGCGCAAGTTGGCTTGTTTTTTGGCAGTGACGAAGGCAACACGGAAGCGGTAGCCTATCGCATCCAGCAGCGTTTGGGTATTGATGTGGTCGACGTACGGGACATTGCTGACGCCACTCAGCTGGACTTTGAAGCCTATGATTTTTTTATCCTGGGGATCCCCACCTGGGATTTTGGTCAGATCCAGTCCGACTGGGACGAGTTCTGGAACGATATCGCAGAAGTCTCTTTTGCGGGTAAAACCGTGGCCTTGTATGGCCTCGGCGACCAGTTCGGATACGGTGATTTTTTTCTGGATGCAATGGGTATGCTGCACGATATCGTCAAGGCGAATGGTGCCCGGATTGTCGGTCACTGGCCGACCGACGGTTATGAGTTCGACGCGTCCAAAGCGCAGATTGAAGGTGAAGCACTGTTTGTGGGCCTTGCTCTGGACGAGGATCAGCAGAGTGAACTCACCGATGGGCGCCTGGACAAGTGGTGTCAACAAATTCATCAGGAGTTCGGGCTGCAGTCCCCGCTGATTTCCACGCACAGTTAGTCGCTGCCATGATGATTAAAAATACCGGTATGCTGCGACTGTACAAGGCGCTGTCTTATTCCTACAAAGGTCTCAGGCATGCGGTATTGCGGGAAGCGGCATTCCGTCAGGAGGCGACGGCCGCTCTGGTGCTGGTTCCTCTCGCGTATCTCCTGGACGTTACCGGCGTCGAGCGGATCATGCTGGTGACGTCGGTATTGCTGGTATTGATTGTTGAATTACTGAATACCGGAATAGAAGCGGTTGTCGACCGGGTGGGGTTTGAGATTCACGAACTGGCCGGTTTAGCCAAGGATATGGGGTCTGCGGCGGTTCTGGTCAGCATCTCTTTATGGCTGTTTGTCTGGGCAAGTATTCTGATTCCACTTTTGTGGTGATTCCAAGCAACGATGGTGCAGCCGCCTTTGCGCATGAGGTGGACAGAGCTCCCGTAAACTCGGATTTCATGAGCCCGACTGGATACCCGACCGGAGGGAAATTGCAGAAACAAATTTTCAACGACTAAACTGAGATGGCGGATTCCAGAGAAGGCATACCGCTTGCTGATCGCCAGTCCCTTACATCAGTCAAACGAGACACGGACGGTTCTGCGCGGAGGCGCATCCTCTCGGATGAAATTCATCAGGCCCCAGGAGCACAATTTGAGCAATCATCGTTTCGCTACCGTCAATGAATTGATTGAGCACAGCTTCCAGGCCTTCGCAGCTCAGCCGGCATTTACCGGACTGGGCCACACGCTGACCTTCGCAGACATAGATCGGCTCAGTCAAAGATTCGCAAATTACCTGCGCACCTGTCTGAAATTGCAGCCGGGCGAGCGGATTGCTATCCAGCTACCCAATATTCTCCAGTATCCGATTGTTGCTTACGGGGCCATACGAGCCGGGATGGTTCTGGTAAATACCAATCCGCTCTACACGCCCAGGGAATTAAGTCATCAATTGAAAGATAGCGGCGCCAAGGTACTTGTCGTGTTAGCCAACGTTGCCGACATTGCGGCCCAGACAGTTGCCAGTACTCAGATTGAGAAAGTGATTGTCACCGAATTGGGTGATCTTTTACCCTGGCCGAAGCGACCGATCGTCAACTTTGCTGTGAAACATATCAAACGCATGGTTCCTCAGTATTCCATTCCGGGTTGCACCTCGTTTCTGGAAGCATTGCAGCTGGGAAGCGCGGATTTCCCGCCGCCGAGCCCGGATCCGGAAGAACTGGTCGCGCTGCAATATACGGGCGGAACCACCGGGGTCGCCAAAGGTGCGATGCTGAGCCACCGGAATATTTGTGCTAACTTCCGTCAGATCCGGGCCCATTACCCCACGCTGCTTGAAACGCCCTCGGAAGTCTTTGTCGCAGCCTTGCCCCTATACCATATTTATGCGTTCACCATGCATGCGATCTGTGCATTCGGCGGCGGCGCGCACAATATCCTTATTCCCAATCCGAGGGACATGCCGCAGTTGGTGAAAGCGCTACGACCCCATAAATGTCATGTGTTCGTGGGCGTTAACACGCTTTATGCGGCAATGACCCGATCCGAAGAATTTGCCAGCCTGGATTTTTCCGCGATCACCACCTGTTCGGCGGGGGGAATGGCAGTTACCGAGGCCGTGGCAGAACGCTGGGAAGCCATTACCGGCAAGCCAATCTGTGAAGGCTACGGGCTGTCGGAGACATCGCCGGTGCTGGCGGCCAATCCACTCAACGATATACGTCGCGGCACTATCGGGACGGCGCTGCCGGAAACTGAAATCCGTATCGTGGATGATTCCGGGGACGAGGCGCCGCAGGGTTCCCCGGGGGAACTTCTCGCCAGGGGTCCGCAAGTAATGATCGGTTACTGGCAGCGGCCAAAAGCCACGGCGGAAGTGCTCGATGAAGATGGATGGTTCAGGACCGGGGATATCGCGATACGTCTGGATGGCGGGTATTACAAGATCGTCGATCGCAAGAAGGATCTGATCATCGTGTCGGGCTTCAAGGTGTTTCCCCATGAAGTCGAAGAAGTTGTCTACCAGCACCCCGCCGTGGTGGAGGCAGCGGTTGTCAGTGTTCCGTCCGAATCCACCGGGGAGGCAGTCAAGCTGTTCGTCGTGGTATCAGACCCGGCCGTCACGGAAAAAGAAATACTGGAACATTGCCGCGTGCATCTCACCCCTTATAAAATTCCGCGCTCGGTGGAATTTCGCGAAAGCTTGCCGAAGTCCAATGTGGGCAAGATCCTGCGCAAGGATCTGCGTGTTCAGTAACTGAAGCTCCAGTGGAAGAGGGTATGGCGGTCATTCTGATTACAGGTGCATCTTCCGGTATCGGCGAGGCCTGTGCCCGCTCATTTGCGAGCGCAGGGAATTCATTGATTCTTGCCGCCCGACGGCAGCCGCGGTTGCAGCAGATCGCCGCTGAATTGTCAGCGCAGGTACCTGTGCATATCCTGCCACTGGATGTCGCCGATCGCGATGCCGTAGCCCGTAGCATAGAAGATCTGCCAGAGTCCTTCCGGGATGTCGATACCCTCATCAATAACGCAGGACTGGCGTTGGGAACGGATCCCGCACAGCAGAGCAACCTGGATGACTGGGACACGATGATCGACACCAATATCAAGGGTCTCACTTATCTGACCCGGGCCTGTCTGCCGGGGATGGTAGCCCGCGACCGGGGGCATGTTGTCAACCTGGGGTCTACTGCGGGTAGCTGGCCATATCCCGGAGGCAATACCTACTGCGGCACCAAAGCCTTCGTTGCGCAGTTCTCCCGTTGCCTGCGAGCGGATCTGGTGGGCACAGCGGTGCGCGTCAGCTGTGTGTCTCCGGGAATGGTGGAAACGGAATTTTCCGAAGTACGCATGAAAGGCGACCGGGAAAAGGCTGCGAAAGTTTATGAGCGCACCCGGCCGCTCGCCGCGCAAGACATTGCCAATATAGTGCTGTGGATCTGCAACGCACCCGCCCATGTGAATATCAATGAAGTGGAGGTCATGCCTGTTTGTCAGGCATGGGGGGGATGGGCTGTGGCGCGGGATCAGCTGGATTAAAGCTCAAATGGATAACTGAACGACCAGTTGCGCCGGAAGCTGTCCATCAAAGCCATGGTTGCCGCCGTTTCCGCCAGCGGCATGATTTCACTTTCCAGTTTGCCTGCCCGAATGCAGCGAACCACTTCCGCAACCTGATAGCGGAAACCATTTTCATGGTGCGTCTCCCGCACCGTTTCAGTCTTGACGATTTCACGGGTTCCATTGTGGGTGAAGACCGTAAATTCTGCACCTTGCTGAAATTGCGGAAACTCGATAAAACCGGTGGAGCCATAGATGTTGGCTGCCTGCCGTGTGTGCAGGTTGAAACTGGTGTTGATCGTAGCGATGCATCCGTTTGGATACTTCAACTGATAGCTGGCCAGTTCATCAACCCCGGAATCTGAAAACGTGCAAAAAGAGTGACTGTCTACCGGCAGTTGGCCCATGAGGTAATTGGCCAGAGTGATGGGGTACACGCCCATGTCCAGAGTGACACCGCCGGCGAGCTCGAGTGCATACATGCGACCTTTATATTCGGGCGGTGCAATGCCGCCGAAGATCAGGTTGAGCAGTTTCACGTCTCCGATGGCGCCGGACTGCACCAGTTGCCTGAGACGTACAATGCTCGGCAGATAGCGCACCCAGAGCGCTTCCATCAGAAACAGCGATTTATCCTGCGCAAGCCGGATTAGCTGCCGCGCTTCTCTCTCGTTTACGGTGAACGGCTTTTCAACCAGGGCGTGCTTGCCGTGCTGCAGGCATAATTCTGTATTGTCGAAATGAAAATTATGGGTGGTGGCGATGTACACCACATCCACGTCCGCCCGTTCCACCAGTTCCTGATAATTTCCGCAGGCGGAAATCCGGTGTTTCTGTGCGAATTGTTGCGCTTTTTCCGGCGTCTTGGACGCAACTGCCACCAGTTCACTGTGTGGATCCAGAGCGATGGCATCAGCCATTTTATGGGCGATCACACCAGCACCAATAATTCCCCAGCGCAATTTCGTAGCGGTCATGATTTTTTCTCCAGTGACAGGATCCAGGACAGCAACAGACTGATGGCGGCTGCCGGATTTATTTTTTCGGTATTTCGGGTTTGCTTTGGCCCGATGACGTCTTCGTCCGGCCGGTCAGGTCCGCCGCATGTTCCATGATGTGAAAAATGACGTGCTGTTCCAGCACCCCTGAAACCAGGTGGCCCCCCGGGCCGCGCGCATAAATCGGCACATCTTCTCCTCCATGGGTTTCCGCGCCAAGGGGGATCAATACTTCCTGCTGATAGTCAGGGGTGCTGGTGTCAGTTTTTACCGTGAGGGCGCGACCGCCAGAGACCGGCGCCAGGCTATTACCGGAAGACCGGTGTCCCGGGCCATTGGTGTAACCCAGGGTCGTGAAGGGGCGGGAGTCCGCTGCGAGGTCCGGGGAACTCCTGCCCACGCCAGTCACCTTGCCGAGGATTGGATTGCCGCGCTTCGGATAGCCGGCCATGGTCAACACGTGGCTGTGATCCGCGGTGACAATAATCAGGGTATCTTCCGCGGATGTTTGTTCCACCGCTGTCTGCACGGCATTGGCGAGTTCGACCGTATCGTGCAGGGCGTTATAGGCGTTGTTGACATGGTGGGCATGGTCGATCCGGCCGCCTTCCACCACCAGCAGATAACCGCCTGGCGAGCGCTGTAAGATATCCAGGGCTGCAGCTGTCATGGCCGACAGGGACGGTTCCTTCGAACCGGTAGCCTTTCTATCCGCTTCATAAAGCAGGTGGTTTGGCGAGAAGAGCCCGAAAAGCCGGTTTGCTTTTGGGACAGCGGCAGTAAGTTCTTCACCGTCCCGGACAAAGAATCCGTCCGGATACAGGCGTTTCCATTCCTCGATCAGATTGCGGCCGTCGAGGCGGCCGCCGGTGGCTGTGGCCATACTTCGGCCAGTCTGCGGCAGAAAGCTGCTCCAGCCGCCACCCATCACCACGTCGATACCGTCAATGTCGGCACCGTAGCGCGCTTCGGTGGCGGTTTCGAACTCTATAAGCTGCCGTGCAATATCGCGGCAGCCGGCCGCTTTCACTGAGGGTGGCATACGCGCGTCATCTTCCCAGGAGCGGTCGGCGGCTTTGGCGTAGGTCGCGGCGGGTGTGGCATGGGTGATACGGGTGGTGGTGACAATACCCGTTGCCATTCCCGCCAGTTCCGCCAGCTCCAGTGCAGACCCCAGTTCCTGCTTTTGTGAAGATTCGCAATCCCCAAGCCGGGTCGCTTCAGAGACGCTGATCACGCCAGCATTGGTTTTTACGCCGGTGATGATGGCGGTCATGGTGCCGGCTGAATCCGGCGTCTGGGCGTCAACATTATAAGTCTTTGACAATCCGGTGAAGGGAAAGCGCTCGAAGCTGAGCAACCCTTCTTCACCGCTGGCACCGCGACGTTGTCCGTCGAGGATGCGGGCCGCGGTCACGGTGGCAACACCCATACCGTCACCGATGAAGAGCACCACATTTTTGGCCGCACCCCGTTCAGGCTTTATGGTCGCAAAAGCGCGCTGTGTCGTTTGCAGCTGACGCTGCGCGTTTTCGTACCAGCCCTTGGCTCCTGCGCGTTTATTGGCATTTTCGTCGCTATCAATCAAAGAGTCGGCTTCTGCCTGGTTCGCATCGTCGGTGGGCGCAGGCTGCGATATTGCGTTTTCTTTCTCGGTCCCGGAGCAGCCAATTGCAGGCACAAACAGACAGGACAGGCACAAAAGGCGGACGAGCTGACGCATGGGCATGGAGTGATCCATAGAGGTTTGCCGGACGGGCGTTCTGATCTTCTCTGCGGAGCAGCCCGTAAACTGAAGGGGCCTGTTATACCGTCCTTACCGAGGACAAGCAAGACTCCAGGCAGATTGCGTTTCTCTAATGCGGCATCAGTAATTGCAGGAGGTCCCTCATCTGGAACAAATGTCAGAAATTATCCATCGGGCTGCTGGTTGTAATTGCTGTCCTGACAGGGAAACCATCGAGAGGGTGGGCCACTGCCGAGGAAGGGAGGAGCAATTTGAAAAAGGATGAAACGGTACAGTTTTTTCGCACTGCCGCGCACTTTTCACCAACAGACCAGGAGTGGCTTGTTCCCGTTCATGCGTGGACTTACGAACCGGAGCCAAGCCGAATCCGGATGCGCACCCTCAAAACTCTATTGGAGCAGAAATACGCGTTAAAACTTAAGGATGAAAATGCGGATTTGTTCCGCCGTCGGGTTGATCTTCTTATCGCCGATAATGAACGTGGAAAACGCTTGGCCGTCCGTATCGCGGGGCAACTGCATTCTCTGCCTGAAACAGATCCCCGCGGCCACAGCCTGGCCGTCATCCGGCTCTCTTCTGCTGCCGTCGAAAAATACCGTGTTGGCAACCTGTTGCCTTATTCCCTGGTTACCCGTTCTGCAGAGAGCCGATCATTCATAGGAGAAGTGTTACTGGTTCCCCCGACAGGGCTGTCGGTTATCAGTGACATAGATGACACTGTAAAAATAACGGGGGTTATCAGTAAACGAACATTGATGGACTATACATTTTTTCAGCCATTTGTGACCGTGCCAGAAATGCCGCAACTCTATCAGAGCTTCACCAGCGCCGATGTGCCGGTTCATTTTGTCTCATCCAGCCCCTGGCAACTTTACGGGCCTCTGAATAATTTTTTGCTGGACAGCGGCTTCCCGCCGGCTTCATTCAGTTTGAAAACGGTCCGCTTTCGAGACCGCAGCCTGTTAAATCTTTTCAAGTCGGGGGAGGTCACCAAACCGATCGCCATCGGAGCGATCCTCGAAAAATATCCCCGACGAAAATTCATCCTGATCGGCGATAGTGGCGAGCAGGACCCGGAAGTCTACGACCTGATCGCTAAAAGCCACCCTGAGCAGGTGCTGGCAGTATTTATACGCAACGTCACCGGGGAGGAAATTCTCGATCCGCGCTACGCCCGGATGCTGGCAGACCTCGGGCCTGACAAGTTCTTTGTATTTGATGATCCAAAGGAGGTCAGGGCCGTGCTGGTGGGGAAGTTGATGGCCGAAGTTGATGGCCTAAAGTGACATGGCCGCGTATCGCGGCCAATAGTGTCTGAGTTATTCGGAGTCTACCCCGCAGATAAGATTGATCGCATTCAGATAGTTATTGGAAACTGCGTTCGCGGGATCTACAGAACATATTGCACTGTCGAAAAATTCAGAGCAGGTGAGCTCGCCAAAGGTCAGGTCAACGAAATTGACCAGAAGATTCGCCGATTGCAGAAGCGGCTGATTCTGAGGGAACGGTCAATTTTCCGGGCGCGTGCACGAGGAAAGTAAACACCCGTAGGGCCGGGCATCCTTTGCCAACTCTTCAGCGCTGACATTGATACCCAGTTGATACTGCTTGGAAAGTACCGATGGCGCCTGTTCGTAATGCCTTAAATCCATGGAAACGTTAAAGGGACCAGCGACCGTTGGGGAAGTATGCTCGGAAAGATGACGCCGGGAACTGCCTCTGAGGCGAGTTTGGCGCGGGTAGCGGCTGTGCTCAATACGTAGTTCCACGTAGCTGACCGTGATTGTGAGGCGGGTCACTATTGCCGCCCCGGGGGGGGGCAGCGGCTGTCCTCGCTGGGCATGTTCCACGGTACAGTGACTGGCGCCGATGACGCGATCCACGATTGCTGCGAGGACGGGAATGTGACGCAGATCATGAGCCGCGGGCCTGAATTGCTGCAATATTGAACGGTGGATAGACAACAGTAAACGAGTCGGACCTAAAAATGAATGTAGTGGCAAAGCGCAAGCTCGATGCACAGTGGCAAAACTGGTTGCGAACAAATCTGGCCGCAGGCTGTGATAAGGACGGATTGTTCAAAATACTGCTGGACCATGGCTTCGACTATCAGGTGGTTCGGAAGCAAATGAATTACGAACCGAAACTGCCGATATACATGTTGCGCAATCCACTTAAAGATCCCCAGAGAAGGGCGGAGGCAGAGTCCCGGCAAAAATGTGAGACGCTGGATTGGTCCGAATTCTACATCGCTAACGCCAGCGAGACCCGAGATGGCGAATGTATGCGGTATGAGCTGGATCAGTTCCTGACCGAACGCGAAGTTGCGCACCTGTCTGTCGAGATTGGCGGCCTGGCCGTGGCAGACCGCACAGCGCCCGGAAACAGAACATTCGACATGACCAAGTCAGGCGCCGGCGTACCGCTGTTCCAGGCGCTCGACAGAAGGGTCACTCGACTGATGGGTATACATACGTCTTATGCGGGTAATTTTCATGCATTACGCATGGAAGGGGATGGATCTTCTGTAGCCCGCTACAGTCTGGCGTTACCCCGGCAGGGAGAGCGCGAGCTCGCTTATACGATCGTTATCTGCCTGTCGGCCGCTCCCGATTCCACTATTAAAATGACGTCAGCTGATGCTCAGATTAAAGTGCGCCCGGGCGCATTGATGATCTGGCGGTATCCCCAAGGCTCTGTTGAATCCCCGCGCTCCCTGACTTTAGGAGAAAAAGTGTCAGGGGAAACTTCAGTTCTGGTCAAAAATTTTTATTATTCCAGCGCAGTGAAGCCGGCGCCCGCGATGTACGTCAAGGAGGCGAACGAATACATCAGAAACTATACAAAAACCGGTTTCGTGCAAACCCGCATGGACGAAGACCTGTTTGCGAAGATCAAGGACTTTTATCAAAACAACCGGGTAGTGCAGGCTACTGAAACCGTAGAGGGTGGGTATGTCTACAATACCGAGGGGAAGAAAAAACAGAGCAGTACGCTCGTGCATTTGACGGAGGAGTTGAAGAAGGAAATCCATGATAACGTCGTTCCACTTGTCTCCGAATGGTGCGGCAAGGAGCTGGAACCGTCTTATGTTTATGGTATTCGCGAATACAAAGACAAGGCCGTTCTTAAATCTCATCGTGATCGAATTGAAACTCACGTGCTCGGTGTAATCATCAATGTGGATCAGGATGTTCGAGAAGACTGGCCTCTGGTAATTGACGACCACTCCTACCGCGAGCATGAAATTTACCTTAAGCCTGGCGACATGATTTTTTACGAAAGCGCGCGTTTGCAGCACGGGCGCCCCAACCCCTTTAATGGAAACAGCTTTGCCAATATTTTCTGTCACCTGCGCCCGGTTGATTATGTACTGAGACGTTAGCGATTCTTATATTGAAAGCACGCGCAGATCTGGATCCGCCTCGCTGCCGTGCTCCCACAGGCGGGAGAATTCATCCAGAAGTGCCCGTGATTCAGCCCGCGCGCCGCGGCGGGCAAATCCGGCGGGCACGCTTTCATCCGAAAACTTTATGAGATCACTGCCGTCTGCGCAGAAAAATCCGCTAGTCGCGTCATTGGCACCTTCGGTGTAGCGCCGGATCTCGATGCTTGAGGGCAGGCGCCGCGCCAGTTGAACCAGCGGATGGGTGCCTTTCTGTAAAGGGCGGGTATCGCGAATGAGCATGCGTACGCGGGAGCGGGCGTCACGACGGGCCAGGGCGGACAGGTTGTCCAGGAGCTCAGTATCAGCAAACAGCACAGGTGTGAGCTGCTGCGAGAATATATCCACTGTGCGGGCGGCACGCCGGCTGAACTCGCGTAACCAGTCCACTGTGTCCTGACTCTGCACCAGTCGATGTACGTCAGTATCGAGCAGACATTTCTCCATGGCGATGTGGACAATACCGGCGTCCATGAAGGTATCGCCGCCGGTTTGATAACCGTGGGCGAGATAAAAATTCTTTGCTGAGAGCTGCGCGTCCAGATACAGCCTGTCCAGTGTCAGACTGCGTGCGTGCTTTTCCGCGAACTGCAACAGTTGCGACCCGACGCCTCGTCCCCGCCACTCGCGCAGCACCGCCATGCGGGTGAGCTTTCCCTGAGGCAGCAGTCGGGCGGTGGCAACGGCGTCACCGCTGGTTCTGTCAATCGCCAGAAAATGGACAGCGGCGGCATCTTTCCCGTCCCACTCATCCACTTCCGGCACACCCTGTTCTTGCACAAATACGGCACGGCGAATCCGTGATAGCCGTTCATGCTGTTCTGCCCATTCAACCCGTTCGATAGCGATATCGCTGGGGGAATGTTCGTCAGTTGGTTTCATATCAATTGATCACGCTCCACGAGGATGTCGGCCACAGCTCGATCTGCTTCGGACAACGTCTCCCGGTCGATGGGCTGGTAGCCGCAGATCCGGGCCGCAAGTTCTCGACTGCACTCGAAACTGTCGCCGTCGATAAACAGCATGGCAACATCATTGCCGCGATCCAGAAATACCGCGCGGGACGAAGGTGACAGCAGGGGAAATTCCTGCTCGCGATCAAAAGTCAGAGCGTCCCGCTTGGGCTGAGTCATGTATTGCCCAAACCATTCTGCCAGAAGTTCATCGGGAAACAGATGGCTGCTCAGGAAAGTCTTCAGAGCGGCGAGGTCCTGCGCCCTTATTTCACCCGGGTGGCCAGGCGCTGAGGCCGGTGCACCGGTAAACCGCAGGTCGTCGGAGAAATACCCCGCCACAGACTGGCTGTAATCGAGAACCGCTTCGCCAAAGCTGGGTGCCCGGAAGCCAATGGAATAGGTCAGGCAATCGCCTTCAGCTACGCCCCAGTGCGCCACGCCGGCCGGGATGTAGAGCAGATCGCCGGGCCGCGCCAGATACTCATCCTGGGTTACGAAATTGGCAATTACCTTTTGCGGCGCACCCGGAATAATCGGTGTCTGTGCATCGCAGGTTTGCCCGATTTTCCAGCGGCGGGTTCCTTTTGCCTGAATCAAAAATACATCGTAATGGTCGAAATGAGGGCCGACGCCACCTTGGTCTGTCGCGTAGCTGACCATAATGTCGTCAAGTCGCCAATTCGGAATGAACCGGAATCGGTGCAGCAGTTCGTGGACCTCCGGCACAAGCTGATCCACAGCCTGTACCAGCAAGGTCCAGTGCGTTTTCGGCATGCGCCGGAAATCCTTTTCGGAAAAGGGACCGTGGCGTACTTGCCAGCGATCGGCGGGCTCGGCATCGGGCTGCTCACTGACGAGGCGACTCTCAACCCCTTCTTCCAAAGCGAGACCGGCGAGTGTATCGGCATCGAGTGATGGCAAAGTGCCAACCGCATTGGGCAGGAAAATCGGACGCTGTTGCCAGACGTCATCCAGAAATTCACTCACTGCCATGCTGCCGAGCCTGGAGTAGGGTTCTATCACCACGGGTCCTCCGGCCGAAAGGCCATTAAAGAAATTACGCTTTCAAGGATCGAAGATAAACGTCGACTGCGTCCGCCTGTTGCGCGGCATTACCGGAATAGGTTGATGGTGTGAGCTTTAAAAGTGACTCTTTGGCACTCTCCGGAATGTCCAGAGTTTTGATGAACTGCTGAATCAGCGGCTTGTCTATTTTCTGGCCGCGTGTAAGCGCCTTCAATTTTTCGTAAGGTTCGTCGATACCGTAGCGGCGCATCACGGTCTGGACCGGTTCCGCGAGGACCTCCCAGGCCTGATCCAGATCTTCCTGCAGGCGTTGCGGGTTGACTTCCAGCTTGCCAATACCTTTTAAAACCGAATCATACGCTATGACCGAATAGCCAAAACCGACGCCCATATTTCGGAGCACAGTGGAGTCGGTAAGGTCACGCTGCCAGCGAGAAATTGGCAGTTTGTTGGCAAGATGCTCCAGCACCGCGTTGGCAAGCCCCAGATTCCCTTCGGAGTTTTCAAAGTCGATGGGGTTGACTTTGTGCGGCATCGTCGATGATCCAACCTCGCCAGCAATGGTTTTCTGCTTGAAGTAGCCGATGGAAATATAGCTCCAGATATCACGATTGAAACCGATAAGAATGGTGTTGAAGCGCGCGATCGCCTGAAAGAGTTCGGCGATGTAGTCATGTGGTTCAATCTGGGTAGTGTAGGGATTCCAGGTGAGGCCCAGACTGCTGACAAAAATTTCAGCGTTGGCCTGCCAGTCCATATCCGGGTAGGCCGACAGATGTGCATTGTAATTACCCACGGCGCCGTTGATTTTGC
This sequence comes from uncultured Cellvibrionaceae bacterium, assembly GCA_964641175.1. Taxonomy (GTDB): domain Bacteria; phylum Pseudomonadota; class Gammaproteobacteria; order Pseudomonadales; family Cellvibrionaceae; genus CAYNST01. The sequence continues at coordinate 3,962 of CAZXLJ010000027.1, read as the reverse complement.
CAAGCAGCTTTACGCTTCGAATCTGTTCAACCTGCTTGTGCAGGCGGACCGCGAAATTGGCCATCTCTTTACCGAGTGTCGTGGGAGACGCGGTCTGCCCGTGGGTGCGCGACAGCATGGGCGTGCCGGCGTGGGTCTTTGCCAGTTGAGCAATGTTTTGCACAATTTTTTGCAATAGCGGCACCAGAATCTGATCGCGACCGGTTTTCAGCATCAACCCGTGAGACAGATTGTTGATATCCTCCGAAGTGCAGGCAAAGTGCACAAATTCCACGGCATTTTCAAGTTCCGGAAGTTGTTTTATTTTTTCTTTCAGAAAGTATTCGATCGCTTTGACGTCGTGATTGGTCGTGCGCTCAACATTTTTGATTGCCGTAGCATCTTCCGGTGAAAAATTGTTGACGATGCTGTTAAGAAACCCGGTAGCGTCGCTGCTGAATTCCGGTACTTCGGAGATTTCACGGTTGACGGAAAGCCTCTGCAGCCACCGTACTTCGACTTCCACTCGTGCTTTGATCAGGCCATATTCACTGAATATTTCCCGCAATTCTATAGTTTTGCCGGCATAGCGGCCGTCGATGGGGGAAACTGCTGATAAAGTGGAAAAATCCATGGAGTACCTTCGAAAACTGAATGATTGAAAACGCCAAAAAAAGTAGTGATCGCGCCGCAGGGGGTTGGTCGTGGTCAACCATGCATGCTGGAAAGCATTTGCTGCGCGGCTTCAGTTACCTTTTTCCGATGAAACAAAAGCTGCCACCGATTGCCACCGACCTGGCGCCAGAGCATGGCGGAACGAATCGCGGCAAACAGGAGCACCCGAATCTGATTGGCGACCCTTTGTTGCTGCAAATACTGATATTCTCCAGCCACCTGGATACGGAATGGAAAAGTGCTGATGGTCTCGGTGTAGATGTCTGCCAGATTGGCGATCACATTGTCATGAGTTGCGCCAAAATGTTCCAGTTGATTTTTTGCCTGCCCCAGCCGCTCGCCGATTCTGTTCAGCATGCGGGGCGTTTTTCCTAACCGCTGCTGCAGGTGAACGACGCCGAGGCAGTACCCGACAATCTGGTTACCGCGTTCTGGCGATTTCTTTTCGGCCAGCAAACGTAGTAGAACTTCCAGACCGCGTTTCAAGTTTTGGACACCCCCGTAGACCTCATCGACACTGGCCGGATTTTGCTGAAACAGGCTGTAAACGCAGGTTTCGAAGTCGCGCGTATTGAGATAGCCGGTTCTGGCCAGTTGATCTACCAGATCGACAGCCTGGGCAATGCCTGCCATTGCGAGTGATCTTTCGCGCCACGAAATTTGCAAAATAATATCCTGATCCTTTAAACCAGTAAGGCTGAATCGATGATTGCACCGCCCAAGCAGCGGTTGCCGTCATAAAAGACAATGGATTGACCCGGTGTAACTGCACGTTGGGGGGTGTCGAAAACTACCGTCAACTGGCTGCTTACCATGCTGACCCGACAGGGTTGATCTGTTTGTCGGTAACGGATTTTGGCGTAAGCTCGAAATTCTTCTGGAGGCGGTTTGTTGATCCAGTGCGGCTCGGTAGCAGTCAGGGTATTTTTGTAGAGCAGGGGATGTTCTGCCCCCTGCACTGCAATCAGTTCATTGTTGATCAAATCTTTTTCGGCGACATACCAAGGTTCGTCCCCATAGTTGGACATACCGCCAATGCGCAGTCCCTGGCGTTGGCCTATGGTGTGATACATCAGACCGGAGTGCTCGCCGATGACGTCACCCTCGGGCGTTTTTATCAAACCCGGTCGCGCCGGAAGATACTGTTCCAGAAAATCCTTGAAACGGCGCTCGCCAATAAAGCAGATGCCGGTACTGTCTTTTTTACCGTGGGTCTGGAGGCCGTGCTCCAGCGCCAACGCCCGTACCTGGGGTTTGGTCAGATGACCTACGGGAAAGAGCGTTTCGGCGAACTGCGCTGCCGACACCGCGTGCAGGAAGTAAGTCTGATCCTTGTCGGGATCAAGGCCCTTTAGCAGATGTACTTCGCCGTTTACCTGCGCCAGTTGCGCGTAATGGCCGGTGGCGATCTTTTGGGCTCCGAGGATCCGTGAATACTCGAGAAAGACTTTGAACTTTATCTCCCGGTTGCACAGGATGTCGGGATTTGGGGTGCGACCGGCCTGATATTCCGCCAGAAAGTGTTCGAACACGTTGTCCCAGTACTCGGCAGCGAAGTTTGCAGTGTGCAGACGGATCCCCAATTTGTCGCAGACCACCTGCGCATCGGCCAGGTCCTGTTTAGCCGTGCAGTACTCGGTACCGTCATCCTCATCCCAGTTCTTCATGAACAGGCCTTCCACTTCATAACCCTGCTGTTGCAGCAGCAGGGCGGAGACGGAAGAGTCGACGCCACCGGACATACCTACGATGACGCGGGATTTCTGGGGATTATGAGACATCAGGCAATAACTTCATTCAGTGAGACAGGGATCCGGACTTGCGCCAGCAAAAGCCGGGACTTGTCCGAAAGTTCGCTATTCTAACTAAAAATCGCGCAGTAGCTCCAACGGAAAGGGTTGCCGATCGCGGAACGTTTCCACATCGGCAAGCACCATCGGGCTTCGCATTTGGGCTGAATGGGCGAGCATTTCCTCGTAGGTGAACCAGTGAGTACTGAGAATGTCTGCGTCGAGGGGCTGGTCGACGTCCTGGTGAAGTGGCTTGGCGACAAATGTCGTACGCAGGTATGTAAGGTTATTGAGGGGCGATTTGTAACGGCTAATGCCCACGATACCCGTGAGCTGAACGCGCCAACCCGTTTCCTCTAGCGTCTCACGAAGCGCGGCCGCGGCCAGACTCTCGTTCTCTTCCAGATGGCCGGCAGGTTGATTGAATACAACATTGCCATCCGAATTTTCCTGAACGAGCAGATACCGATCATCCTGGAAGACAATGGTGGCGACGGTCACTCGGGGTGTCCAGATCATTTACGACTCCGATGGCGGGAAGGTTGGTTTTTTGGGGAAGCTTGCGTCGCGGGCAAATTAACCTGCAGGGTGCGATGCCCTCCGCAGGGCAGACCATCAATCGTCCAAGGGCCGATTTTCTGTCTTATCAACCGCAGCGTGGGCAGTCCGACCGCGGCCGTCATGCGCCGAACCTGGCGGTTCCTGCCTTCCTGAATGGTCAGTTCGAGCCAGGTGGTTGGAATATTGGCCCTGTGGCGGATCGGCGGATCTCGCGGCGCCACTTTTGGGGAGGAGATGATCTTAACAGACGCGGGCTGGGTTGGCCCATCCTTGAGTTCGACTCCGTCGCGGAGCGCATTAACCTGGGGGGGAGAGGGTATCCCCTCTACCTGAACCCAGTAAGTTTTCTTGAGTTTGAATTGCGGGTGAGCGATCCGGTGCTGCAGGCGACCGTCATCAGTCAGTACAACCAGACCTTCCGAATCGAAGTCGAGACGACCGGCGGGATAAAAATTTTCGTAGGCAGGGTCGTTTATAAAATCTTTGAGGCAGGTTTTTCCGTCGTTGGCCGAAAATTGACAAAGCACAAGGCAGGGCTTGTTGAACAGGATAATAATGGGCATAGATTGCTCGCCTCCGAAGAGGCGCATTATAACGAATCAACAACGCGGGTATTAGGATTTGGAATAACTGAAAATGCTGTCAGTTGTACTACACCTACGAGGATCCCCGTACGCGGGAATTATCGCAGAGGGACACCTCTGCGATCTATCGGTCAGAGTTCACCGCTTATCGACTGATGCTACATTTCTTCAGCAAAGGCGGAGACCGGTCGGGACCGGCGAATATCTGCATTCTGGTTCTGCAAAGAACCGTTTTGTAACGAACCCGGTTGCGCTTTGAGAGCGTCCATTTCCGTTACCCGAATATGTGTGGCATGCATGCCTTTATCGCCCCGCATTAGGTCGAATGTTACTGCCTGCCCCGCTTTGAGCGTTTTGTAGCCATCCATTTCAA
>CAZXLJ010000026.1:0-33156 GCA_964641175.1 uncultured Cellvibrionaceae bacterium | reverse complement strand
TACCTGACACTCCAATAATACCGTGGCTCGCCAATGACCGCCCAGAGATATCTGGAGCCCATGCACAGCCTCGGCGCCACCTGCCGCCACAGCCGCCCACGCGTGAGCAACGACAATCCCTCCAGCTAAAGACAGTTCAAAACCTTTGAAGTACAACCACAGTCACCGCCACAGCGGCTTATCAAGCTGCAAGCCGGCCGATGTGAACAGAGCGACCAGACTGTTACGCTTGCACACACCCGACGGGCGGCACTTACAGCAACGCATAAACCTCATCCCGAGCGCTTCGTACATAAACCGCCGACGGTGGCAGTTTGGATGATATGCAAGGTTGCACCGCGCAAACTCCCTCATGGAAATATGCCCGCCAACCGGAGCTGAAATCTTTTAGCAGGTACAACCCGAATTCTTGTGTCACGCCCTATCGATGCAGCCAATACCCGGAATCTCGAAATATTTAAAAAACTACCCTCGGTTGTGAAGCTGTTTAACCGATTATTATGTAAGAGATTTTCTGCCCTTTTAATAATCGAGTGGGAATAGCTGACCAGTGAAGTTGAAATGTGTAAAAGTGGTGTAGAAACTACGGTGAACTGTGTACTGCCGATGAAAACAGTTTGTGAAATTTCATAAAATAAAATCGACTGCATCACGAATTTTTTTCAAGGTATGGAATAACCTGAATAACGTGTAGTAGGTCACGTTTGATGGCGCGGGAGTAAAATATTATTCCGGCAGTCGCGTTGGGGGCGATTGCCCTGGGGGTGTCTTACGATGGATGCCCTTTTTTTATTTTCCGAATTCCCCTCCCTTCGAAACTAACCCATTCGCGGTTTGCTAAATTCATTTGCTTATTTATTTTTCCCGAAAATTTCCTTCTTCATGATTCCCCTAAAATATCTGATCAATTCAGTCGATAACCCACACCATACACAGATTCGATGCAGCGGGATTCAGGCGCTATCAGATCGATCTTCTTGCGAAGATTCTTGATGTGTGAATCGATCGTTCGCAAATCCTTCCCGGATTGGTGGCCATGAGCGATGGTTAGCAGATCTTGCCTGCTGAAGGTTTTTCCTGGCTGCTTTATCAGCGCCGTTAATAAGGTGAACTCTATTAACGTCAAAGGCGCGTCGATGCCGTTCAACTTCGCAACATGGCGATCCAGATCAACCTCAAAAGGTCCGTGACTCAGACGCAATGGCTTGCTCTCGTTCGGTCGGGCCCGCCGTAAAACGGCTTTAATTCGCGCGGTGAGTTCGCGCGGGATAAATGGCTTGCACACGTAATCATCCGCACCGTTTTCGAAGCCCAGCAGCCGGTCTATTTCGTCGATCCGTGCAGTTAGCATGATTATTGGAACCGACGACCGGCGCCGTATTTCCTTGCACACCTCGAGTCCGTCAAGATCCGGCAGCATGACATCAAGAACGATCAGATCGGGTTTGTGTGCGTGAAACAATTCCAGAGCACCCACGCCTGAAGTCGCCCGTAAGCATTCGTAGCGCTCCAGTGTCAGATACTTTGCGATTAAATCGAGAATCTTCAACTCATCTTCAACGACTAGAATCTTTGCCAATTTCTGCCCCGGAATATTTTTTCAGGTGAATGTTAACGCGTAAGCCACCTTTGCTGCTCGGTAAGGTGGTTATCACGCCGTTGTGGGACTCAATGATGTTCCGGCAAATCGCAAGACCTAACCCCATGCCACCGGTTTTACGGTTTCGTGAAGCATCGGTACGGTACAGGCGGTCGAACAGCTTCGGCAGTGCCTCCGCGGAAACGCCTGGACCGGAGTCCTCGAAATTCAGCTCGACAATATCTCCCCGGGTGTAGCCATGGATAAATATCTGCCCGGGAGATTCCACGTATCTCAGGCCGTTTTCAAGCAGATTCTGGAATACCTGAAGTAAGCGGCTGTGGTCACCGATAACCACCGGGTTATTGTGCAACGGATCAAAGCGGACCCTGATATTGCGGCTGTCAAACTTGTGCCGGTAGCGATCTACCTGGTCATTCAGAAGCGCATTGATCTGCACCGGAAGCTGCACGCAATCGAATCCCACCTGTTCCAATCGCGACAACTCATGCAGATCGTCAACCAGTCGTTTTATTTGCAGTCCTTCTTCCTGAAGTGAAGACACTGTATTCAGATCGCAGGGCAAGACGCCGTCTTTTACCGCCTCAAGCTCTCCCAGAAGGATTGTTAAAGGTGTGCGCAGCTCATGCGATATGTCCTGAATCCACTGTTTTTGCCGAGCTTCATACCCGTTCAATTCCTTTGCAATCTGGTTGAAGCTGTCACCGAGCTCCTGCAGCTCATCGCCGGTGGTTAATGATATGCGCGTCGTAAAGTCACGCCGGGCGAGGCGGGCGGCGCAGGTCGCCAGCTGGTTGATTGGTGAAGTGAAATGTCGGGACAACAAGTAGCTGAAAGCGGCGGCAAGCAGAGCGCCGATTACGGAAATCCACGAGACCACAATAAGCTGACGTTTGAAAAACAGCTCTGACAACATATCCACACTTGCGTCCAGAATTCCCATTTTCACCCAGCCCACTGTGGCGGAACCGACCTTGATGGGGAGCAGCAGATCGCGTTCAGTCAGAACCTCGGCAGGAATCAGAATGTCTTTCCCGGCATCCAGCAGGGCGACTCTTTCCATAAAAGTGGAGAAGGCCTGGTCGTTTCCGAAAGGGGCACCGGTTGCCTGGTGTGGAGGAGGGCCTGCGCCAATTGAAACTGGCGGCGGGGGTGGAGGGGGGGCATTCAAATGCTCGCCCGTTCCGAGGGGAAAAATCATTTTCTGCGGCATGTTTTTGAACGGTTCGGTCTTGAACAGCTGCGCCGCCAACTTGGCATTCCACGCCTGGCGATTATCAACATAGGACTCCCAGGAGGGATTGTCCTGGTACTCTGCTGCAAGTTCCAGCGCGAGTTCATTGAGCGCCTGTTTATCGATGTCAAATGCAATCTGGGAAACCAGAGACCGGTTTATCCAGTAGCTCAGGCTCAGCACCGCGACGATCAGGACTACCGTGATCCCCAGGTTCGCCAGAAACAGTTTGTGGGAGATTTTCAGCTTCATCCGGCCTTGATCCATTAAGGGTTGCATCGCCGGAATCTTGGCTTATGGAACCTGTCGGTGCCGCAGTAACGGCGTTTATATTTAAACCCGATAAAAGTGTTGTTCCTGGTGAAGAACGAAACTGATCGGATGATGCCCTTCGGGACGTGGCCGGGCTATGCTGAAAGAACCGTATCGGCATCGAACGGCTCGCACGGTCCTCGCCGCTTTTGTCACTTAAATGTTACATCAGACGATATAACATGGCGGTAGACGTCGTATGTGCAAATTTCACAGCTTGCGCAAGCCGGTGCTTGTACATTGCCAAAGCTGGCTCCGGCACGCAGGTTCAGGTTGAGTTAATGGAACGGATACCACACTGCGACGCGAAAGGAGCCAACCGTTGAATTACCTGTTGGCTTTGCATCACCGACGGAGAGGTCAGTACCCTTGGCTGTCCGAAGATGCATCGCCATGGTCAGATTATGAGGAGAACGACATGGAGTTGGGCGAATGGCAAATAGATCTGGATCGTTCCCTGGCTGTTCATTGCACGGGTTTCCGGTTGACAGTGGAAGGCGATCCGCGGAAGCCGACGGGCGTGCTGCCAAGCGAATTTCCGGAAGGATTATCAGCCGCCGAGCAGGCTGCCTTGCTGCGTTTTGGTCTTAATGCACTGATTCATCAGGCGAAATCTGAATCAAAAGAAAGCGGGAGCAAAGCCCGCAAAAAAATTGTGCACTACCTCTGGGGAACGCGGTACGAGACATCCTGATATATGGAGGGTGCCTAGCTTCACTGAGTGCGCAGGGCAACTCCGATCAAGCGTTGCAAAGTTGGCGGCAGAGTCAGATCCAGCGCGGCAGCCTGACCGTGGGCTGACATTTTCGTCCATGTCTTGCGGATAATATCAATCAGTTTATCGTCTGTGTGCTTGCCTGCGAAATCTTCAAGATAGTGCTCGATGAAAACTACGCAGGCAGTGTCTTCGAGATGCTGGGTTTGTTCATTGTGGCCAAGTCCGCGTTTCTGTAACAAATATTTGACCTTCAGCACATCGCTTTCCGCGAATCCTGCGACCAGCATTAACTCACCCACCCGCTGGGCGTGGAACAGTCCGAGCTCGGCCCGCCACCGTTTGTATCCTGCGCGACCTTCCGGATAAGCCGCGCGGGGGGACTTCCATCTTTCTATGTGTTGACCTCGGGCCGCGATGCGCAGATGTTCAGAAGCATCGGGGAACAGTTTCAGGAGGCTGGCGGACATTCGCAGTGAATACAGTAGCTCCTTGGGATATGAGACGCCGTCCGCGCATTCTTCATGCGGATCCTGGGCATTCGCTTCATCTATCAGATTGATTGTTCGATCAAAGGGTGTGCTCACAAAGCGTCGGCCTCGCTTGCCTGAGAAACGGATTGTAAAGTTGGAAAGTCCTTGATGCGGACGCGTTTTTTATCAAGCTCGATCGTTCCGAGTTTGTGAAGCCGGCTCAGAATCCGGCTGACCGTTTCAATTGTCAGACCGAGGAAATTGCCTATATCCGACCGGGACATGGGAAGGTGAAAATCGATCGCAGAGAGGCCTTGATGATGTTTGCGTGCCGAAATGCTCAAGAGCAGGGCGGCGATGCGCTCCTCGGCCGTGCTTTTGCCCAAGAGCGCTATCAACTGCTGATCGTTCGAGATCTCTTTGCTCATAAGCTGGAAGAAACGACGTTGCAACCTGGGCATGCTCGCACTGAGCTCTTCCAGCCGATCAAAGGGGATTTCACACAATGCCGAAGTCTCAAGAGCCATCGCGGTGTTCGTGTGGCAATTGGTGGCCAGGCCGTCCATCCCGATGATTTCACCCGGCAGATAAAACCCCGTGATCTGTTCCCTGCCATCGGATGTATTGGTAAGAGTTTTTACGGAACCGGATCTGACTGCGAAAACGGATGTAAATTTGTCGCCGGCGTAGTAGACGGTATCGCCTTTTTGTAGTGGCCGGCCCTGCTGAATGATCTGGTCCAGCCGACCAATATCTTCAACTTCTAAACTGATGGGCAAACACAGGGCACTGAGCCGACATTTGCCGCAGCTGATATTGGGGGTGGCATGGCAATGTCGCGTGGGAGTGCTTGCCATTAAAACGTGTCCTGCAGGGCCGAATCCGTGACCATATTGGCCACATGGGCGTGCGGTGACGCTTGCGGCAAGTACCTCATCACCATGGCGTAGCCACCGTCTTCGGTCACCGGCGCGTCCGCCAGGGGTATCCGGACGATATGACCAGACCCGGGCGCCGCTGCAATACTTTTCCCGCGTCGGTCAGCCATCGCATCCAGAACGAAGGTCCGGTTGCCGGAGGGGGTAATCAGCTCCAGCGTGTCACCGACTTCAAACCGGTTTTTTGCCTCCAAGGTCAGCCAGCCGCTCGTCGCATCGTAACTGGTCGCTTCTGCAACGAACTGTTGTGCGGCGTTGTCGGAGACACCCTTGGCGTAATTCTGGTACTCGCTGGGCACATGGCGGCGATAAAACCCCTCGGTGTAGCCACGATTGGCCAGATGATCGAGTTCACCCAGCAGGCGAAAATCGAAGGGCTGCCGGGCCATGGCCGCGTCGATAGCGCGCCGGTAGACCTGGGCCGTACGCGCGACGTAATAGTGGGATTTTGTCCGTCCTTCGATTTTCAGGGATGCGACACCCATTTGCACGAGCCGCTCTACATGCTGGACGGCGCGCAGATCCTTTGAATTCATGATGTAAGTGCCGTGCTCGTCTTCATAGGCCGGCATGTATTCGCCAGGACGGCTTTTTTCCTGCAGGAGCACCGGCCCCTGCGTGCCGGGCTGCCATTTATTGATGGAGGCTCCCGCGGTCGCGATGAGGTCGCCGGTCTCATTCTCGGTGGCATTGTGTACGTTGTATTCCCACCGGCATGAATTGGTACAGGCTCCCTGATTGGGATCGCGATGGGTCATATAGCCCGAGAGCAGGCAGCGGCCGGAATAGGCTATGCAAAGGGCGCCATGGACGAACACCTCAAGTTGGGTGTCGGGACATTCTGCAGCGATTTCGGCAATTTCATCGATTGACAATTCTCTGGAAAGAATGACTCTCTCAATACCTTGTTTTGCCCAGAATTTGACGGTGGCGTAGTTAACGGCATTTGCCTGTACGGACAGATGAATGGGCTGTTCCGGCCAGCGTTCGCGGACCATCATGATCAGACCCGGGTCCGCCATGATCAGCGCGTCCGGTTTCATGTCAATGACCGGCTCGAGATCCTTCAGGTAGGTACGTACTTTGTCGTTGTGAGGCGAAAGATTACTGGCCAGATAGAAAGTCTTGCCTGACTGATGGGCTTCGGCAACGGCGAGCCGAAGGTTTTCGATCTTGTTGAATTCATTGTTGCGTACTCGCAGGCTGTAGCGTGGCTGGCCGGCATAAACGGCATCGGCGCCGTAGGCGAACGCAAAACGCATGCTCTTGAGGGTGCCCGCGGGCGAAAGCAGTTCAGACATCATGATTTCCGCAAAAGACGCATTCTAGCCCAGGACAGAGGCGTCCCCAAAGCGCTTGTTCAGAAACCGCGGGGCGGTTCATTTACCCGGGCATCGACATAGGCCAGTGCATGTGCCACCGCATCGTCCACCTGTCGGGCCATGGCTTCCATTTCGACGGTGGTCAGAAAGAATGCGAGATCCACATCGTGACGAATGTAGCGGCTCGGCAAATGGTTGAGCGCAATACAGGCAGCGTCTGCCGCGTAATCGCCATCTTCGCGTGCTCTGGCGGAGATTTCCAGTAACCGGCGGAAAACCAGGGGTTCAAAGTAGTTGTGGACCGAACCGAAAGTGGGTTCACGTTCATCAATACGAACTTTTGCAGGTTCCGGCAGCATGGATCTGGCTCGTTGAAGTGAATCGATCTAAAAGTGTAGTTCACGATTTTGGAAAACATGATCCTGCTAAAAGGCCATCAGACCTTGCGCCGCCGCAGACCTCGCATCAGAAAACGCGCGGGATGAAGTTGCGGATAGAGTTCGGCCGAGACGGGCAGGGCATCGCCGCTTAACAGGGCGCCAATGATGGCGGCGCATATCGGCGTAGAGGTCAGCCCTTTTGCCCCATGTCCGGTGTTCACAAACAGGCCAGGCCAGTATGTGCCGGGCTGGTCGACCCGGGCTTTGGCATTGTGGCGAAGCAGGGCAAAGCGCTCGAGCATTTCATTGGCGATCGGGACCGGACCGACTACAGGCAGATAGTCGGGTGTTGTGCAGCGGGCGCTTACCCGACCAGGCCGGCCGGAATCGATCTTTAAGTTGCTGAGGGCCGGCGCGAGCGTGGCCAGCATGTCCAGATTTTTTTGATGATCACTCTCTGTGAGCGCGCTGTCGGCCGGATCCATACGGAAGGTAGCGCCGAAACAGTGACGATCGCCGGACGCCGGAGCGATATAGCCTGTGCCGCACAACACCGTACGCAATTCAGAGCTGTACCGGTCGGCGCGTGCCTGGGTGACCTGGCCCGGAATGGGTTTCACGGGAAGGTGTTCGAGCTGCTGGAAACCGCGGACGTCATGTGCGCATGCAATCACAACGGCATCGCTGCGATGAATTGTTTCGGCCGCTGTGTTGAGCAGGCACCATTGACCGTCCCGGAAATCGAGGCGACTGACCGGCGTGTGGCTTATAAGGCGAATTCCTGGCTGGTCAAGAAGCTGGCTGCAAAGTTCCAGGGGCGAAAGCCAGCCGCTTCGGGGCAGATGGAGCGCACTTCCAGTCAAGGCGGTACCCGCCACGGTGTCTGCACTTTGCTGATCCAGCCAGCGAACCAGAGTCGGGTCGTTAATCTGAGCTGCTATTTTCTGGAAGGTGGCTTCCTGGGACGCCGAATCCGCCAGTTGCAGGACGCCGCACTGCCCGCCTTCAGGGAACAGGTTATGCAGCCTGTAAAACCCCAGGGCGAAAAGATATGCGCGCAGATTGAAGTTTGCCAGATGACTGTCATCGACATAAAGGCGCGTATAGAGAACACCCTGGTCATTACCCGAGCCGCCCGCGCCAGGGGTGGCGCGCTCAAGGACGGTGACCTGGAAACCCTGTTTGGCGAGGACAAACGCCGTGTGAGAGCCGGCGAGGCCTGCGCCGACAACCGTGACGGTCCGGGGTTGGCCGCCAGAAAATTGAGCCACCACGGGGCTGGTCAGATACCAGGGTGTCGGCGGCATAGCCCGCTCTGCAGAGGCGGGTTGAGCGGCTGAAAATTCACCCCGCAGCATTTCACGCTTGCGTCCGTAGCCCGGAACTTTCGAGATCAGAAAACCGACTGTCGTCATGCCCCGCCGCACATGGCCGGCCGCCGTGAAAGTGGCAAAAGTGGCACCGGGGCGACTCAGTTGGGCGATTTGGTCAAACAGGGCCGGGCGCCACATCTGAGGATTCTTGGCCGGTGCGAATCCGTCCAGAAACCATGCATCTACCAGCCCGTTGCGGGTACTCAGACTGCTCCAGCTCAGGGCGTTCGCACTATCTACTCGAGATGCCGGGACGAGGCTGGTCAGCGCGTCGGCCGCGTCATCGAAAATCAAGGTCAGCCGGACCCGGGGTGAAACGGCAAGAGCGTGTATTCCCCGCACAGACAGGGGGGGGTAACACTCAAGAAGCCGGTCGGCAAAAGCGGTGAGTTCGGGCCATAAATTCAAGGCTTTACGCAGCTGGACGGAGGTCAGCGGATATTTTTCGACACTAATGAAATGCAGCTGGCCATCCGGCGGTGCCAGACATTCCCACTGTTGCCAGGTACAGAGAAAATTCAGGCCGGTTCCAAACCCGGTTTCTGCCACCACAAACAGTTCCCCAGGCGGCAAATGTACGAATCGTCGATCCAGTTCATTGTGCTTGAAAAACACGTAGCGGCTTTCTTCCAGACCATTATCCCTGGAGAAGTACACATCGTCGAAGCGGCGCGACTGTGGCACACCATCATCAGTCCATTCGATATCAGGGTTTGAACGCCCGTCGCCATCTGTGGACATCTCAGGCTTCCAGCCCGAATTCATGCAGAATCTGCCTGGTCCATCTGGCGATGCGCGCAGGGGTCAGGTCAAACTGGTTTTCGTCATCCAGTGCGAGCCCGACGAAGTGCTGCCGGTCAGGCGTCAGAGCCCTGGATTCTTCGAACTGATAGTTCTGGTTAGGCCAAAGTCCCACAGGGGTGGCTCCTAAATCCCTCAGTTTCTGGAACAGGTATCCCATGGCATCCTGAAACCATTCCGGATAGCCGATCTGGTCACCGAGACCGTAAATCGCGAAAGTTTTTCCCCTCAAATCCAGTTCGTCGAGTTCCCCCCAGATGTCTTCCCAGTCTTCCTGCAGTTCGCCGTAATCCCAGGTGGGAATTCCGAAAATCAGATAATCATAGAACTGGGCCGTGATGATCGGGGTATCAATAATGTTGTAGACATCCACCCGCCCGTCTCCGATGGCATCCCGGATTTTTTCCGCCGCCATTTCCGTGTAGCACGTGGAACTGCCGTAGAAAAGCGCAATGGGAGCCCGATTACTCAAAATGGTGCTGGTATCAATGGGGGTGGAGGACATGAGCTACCTGTAGCGGCTGAAGCTGAAAAAGTCGCTATATTATTCGCTTTGTATCGCGGGAGAAATGTGGAGGCCGGCGTGGCAGCCTCACAGGACCGTGGCCGGCGAGGGATCGTGGTGCTGGGCTACGACGTCAGTGCTCAAGTCACTCAGCAGTTGCAACACACGAGTACTCGCCTCTTCCATTTTTTCCAGATTTTTAAAAGCGCCGGCGGAGTCCTTCTGGAAAGCGCAAGTCAGTGCCTGCAATCCGAATTCATGAACCTCTTTCTGCGGCTGTTCCAGAGCCTGGTAGGTCCGGTGGTCGTGATACAGACGAAAGCCGTCGCCGTGGTAATACCACCGGCCCAGGCGACTCTCGGAATGGTCGGAAAAATCCTCGATGGTTTTATCCGACTTGCCCCAGAAAAGTCGGTAAATCTCCGTTTTCCAGATAATGTGATCCAGCTTGGCAGTTACCAGAAAACTCTTGTTGGCGGAAAATTCGATATTCTTGGCCATCTGCGAGGTATGCTCCAGAAAATCCCGGAGTAATCGGTCGATCTCTGCCGATGACGCGAACGAATCATCAGGTGAGTCTACCGGCAACAGGCCTGCGCGTCCGAGGGGTGAGTTTTGAAGCAGCGTATTGAAGCGCTGCTGGCTCGCACCTGCCCGCGCCAGCTGCTGCAGTTGTAACTCACCTTCGAGGGCAGTACTTGAAAGGGTGTCGCGAACCTGCTGGATCGCGTCGGCCGTGAACAGCCAAAGCCGCTGAAATTGCTCCTGCTCCTTGAGCAATTTGCAAACGTTGGCGTGTTGCATGTCTGCGACGATCTTGATTTTCCGATGGAGCTGTAACTCCCGCTCCAGTTCTTCTATCCGGTTTTTCAGTTGCTCGGTGTCTGAATCAGTAGGTGTGGAAGAATTTGAAAACCAACGGCTTATAGGCTTTAACATGTCCGTCGTATCCTGATCTGTGCGGCGAGGGGTCTGCGGTTATTGTGCTTACTGCAGCTTTGACCTGAATTGGACGCAATACTACCACCCTTTGCCAGCGGTGTTTATAGCAGAACACCGCTGATCGTTTGAAGGGTTTACAGCGGAAGAGGCATGCACTAGCATACTAGTGCATGAATACTCGCGATCCGTTTCAGAAAGATCTGGTTGCCTTGCTCTGCGAAATCTCGGATACCAAAGAGATGAACGCAGTACTGGAGGCGCTTCTCACCGGCAAGGAGCTGGAGGAGATTGCACGCCGGGTGCAGATATTCAGGCTGCTCGCAGAACCAATGACGCAAAGGGAGGTGGCCGCACGCCTCGGCGTGGGCATTGCCACTGTTACACGCGGCGCCCATGCAATCAAAAGCGCAGGCGCGACGGCGATTCTGGATCATTTGCCGGCGAACCGGGAAGCACAATGACTTTCACAGACCAATTAAAGCAGATGTTATATGAACCGGTTGAAGCCACCAAAAATTGAACTGCCGGGCAAGCCGACGTACGTAAAGCTTGCCGAAGACTGTAATTTTTTCGATCTGTTTCGCCGGATCGAGAGACATTCAGACGAGTGCTTTCTGCTCGAGTCGCTGGGAGAAGAGAGCTACGTTTCCCGCCATCACATTATCGGTTTTGATCCGGCCCAGACCGTGTTTGCGGCTGACCGGAATACCCTCTGCGTGCGGGACAACGCCACCGGTCAAACCGAAACCTTCAATGTCGACAATCCCTATTACGCTCTGCGTGAGATGGTGCCGCAGAACATCATTTCCCGGCGTTATGCGGGTGGACTGGTGGGCTACATCGGGTATGACGCTGTCAATTTTTTTGAGCCCAGCCTGCAGGTTCAGACGAGCAGTGTTTTCGAACCCTTCAAATTCGGCGTGTACCGGGACGGGCTTGTCTATGACCAGATGACCGGGGAGGTGTTCTATTACTGCTACGATCGCAGCCGGCTGGCGCAGATTGAAAATCTTCTGGCGCAGCCGGCGCCGGATTTTGGTTCTACCCGGGTAGCCTGTCTGGGGGATTCCATGAGCCGCGAGCAGCACGCCCAGGCCGTGCATCAGGTGAAAGAAGACATTTGCGCGGGTCTAATCTTCCAGTGCGAAGTCGGCTTCAAAACCCGTTATTCAATACAGGGCGATACGCTGCCGATATACGCAAAGCTTCGGGAAGTTAACCCGTCACCTCACATGTACTACATGAAGTTCGGTACACAGAAAATTATCGGGGCTTCTCCCGAACTGCTGTTCCGTCTGCGCAATGGTGAAATGGAAACCTTTCCACTGGCAGGCACAACCCGCCGCGGCGCAGACAGCGCTGAAGATACGCGGTTGGCCAGGGCGCTGCTCAATGACCCCAAGGAAATCGCCGAGCACAATATGCTGGTGGACCTGCACCGCAATGATATCGGGCGGGTAGCGCGGTTCGGTACGGTCAAAGTGCGCAGCCTGATGGATATCAAACGGTATTCGCACGTTCAGCACATCTCGTCGGAAATCGTCGGCATCCTCCGGGAAGGTGAAGACATGTTCTCGGCGCTTGCATCAAATTTTCCGGCTGGCACCCTCACCGGGGCGCCCAAAATCGAAGCCATGAAAATAATTGACCGGCAGGAGCCCGATGGCCGCGGTCCATACGGAGGCGCCTTGGGCCAGTTCAGTTTCAACGGCGACTGTACCTTTGCCATCCCGATCCGCTCTGTGTTCATTGCAGGAGAGCAAGGTTACGCTCAAACCAGTGGCGGGAATGTTTTCGACTCGAACGCGGCGGACGAATATCTTGAAATCGAGCGCAAACTGTCCGCAATGCGCAACGTGCTGTCCTGCTTCGAGGGGAAATGATATGAAAGTTGTCATAATCGATAATTACGATTCGTTTACGTTCAACCTGTATCAGTACGTCGGGGAAATCCTCTCCCGCGCTGGCAGCGCCGGCAGCTTTGAGCTTCTGGTAAAGCGCAATAATGAAATATCCCTGGCACAACTGCGGGCATGGCAACCGGATCGGATCATCATTTCTCCTGGCCCCGGGTCTGCGGAAGATGTCAGTTATTTTGGTGTATGCGGTGAGGTAATCATCGAATTGGGCCCGCGCATACCGTTGCTGGGGGTCTGCCTGGGAATGCAGGGTATTGTGCATTATCTGGGCGGAAAAATAGTCCGTGCACCCCAGCCGCGGCATGGCAAGACGTCTTTGATAGGGCACGACGGACAAGGGGTATACCGGGGTGTCCCGCAGCATCTGGAAATCATGCGTTATCATTCGCTGATGGTTGATGCAGCAACACTGCCAGCATGCCTGACCATAACGTCAATAGTTGCCCCTGAAGAAAATCAGGACCCTGATATGTACAAGGCTGCCATGGGGGGACAGGAGATAATGGGAATCCGGCATAAAGAATTCCCCATTGAGGGCGTCCAGTTTCATCCCGAGTCATTTGCCACCGAAGGCGGCCAGATTCTGTTGCAGAATTTTCTGTTTCAACGCTGACCAGGTTCAGTGACTGCCGCGCCATTTTTGACGAGCTTGATGAGGACTCTCCTGGTTCCACCCTTGCAGCCAACACCATACTGACCTAAGATTTTGCTGTTCCTGCCTCTCACATTCCTGCCACGGCAGCAGCCCCGCTGCTGCAAAGGATGATGATCGATGAAAAATTTTCCGCTTTATTTTGTTGCCGGGTGTTTTGGCGCGGTGGTGAATACTGCCGCTATATGGCTGTGCGACAATTTTGGGATTATTGAAGCGGCGCAAGTGAACATGCGCCCGGAGTATTCTGAAGCCTGGTTTTACCGGAGGATTGTCTGGGGTGGGCTTTGCGGTTTGCTGTTTTTTTTGCCGGTGGGAAAATCCAATTTATTTTTCAAAGGGACGCTGCTTAGCCTGGTGCCATCGCTGTTTCAATTGCTTTATGTGCACCCCTACCAGCTGGACACCGGTTTTGGCGGGACAGATCTCGGCGTGATGACTCCCGTACTCATTTTGTTATTCAACTGGATCTGGGGGGTGTCAACGGCCATGGGCATCAAATCATTTCGCTGACAGGTCTGCCTGCCAGGCCCTTTGGTCGGATTGCACCCGCGTCGGATAGCAGCCGGACAAGCCCGGCTATGGGTCGAGAGACCGGAGCAACTGCTGGCCTTTCCAGGTCTCTCCCGGGGGGAGCGTAACCGGCTTGTCCAGCTTTACGCTTTCAATACACAACATTCGTCTCCAGGCGTCATTCTCTAGATCTTCCAGCTTGGCTGCTTCCTCTGCTCCCGGATTCCAGATGACTCCTTCCGTAAAACCCGAAGAGGTGATTTGCAGCCGACCTTTAGGGTCCTGCAATGTCAGGGCTTCAGTACAGCCAAAATACACCCGATCGATGGCGCCGGAGAATCTGAGAGAGTCTTCTGTCTGCGTCTTTCGACACTGGAATTCGCTGCCGTCATTATTCCAATAGGAAAGGCCTTTCAAACCGTGAACCTGAGCGTCATTCAGTGAGGTAATCGCCAAATAGGTGTGCAAGGCGGCGCAAAACGTGAAGGGAGTGCAATCCAGATTGCTGATCGACAAGGTCATGCATAATTCTTGGGCACCGAGTGCCAGGGAGAAATCGACGCGGAAGCGGTGAGGCCAGATTGGCATGGTGTCATCATTGCTCGTCAACGAGAATTCCGCGTGGGCCATGGAGCTATCGCTGTCAATGCGCTCGCATTGCCATTCAACACAGCGTGCAAAACCGTGACGTATGCTGTCTCCGAAACCGCTGAATTGGGGAAATATGACAGGCACGCCTCCCCGTATGGAGCGCCCGTATTCGTACCGGGCTTTGTTGCTCAGAAACAGCCATTCCAGGCCAGTGGCAGTTTTCCACCGGACCGGATGAGCGCCATACTGATAAATTTCAGCCTCTGCCCCGTCCGCGGTACGTATCAAATGTTTTTTCACGTCGTGATGACCTCAAATGTCGTGTTACTTCGTGCACTGATTCAACAAGGGGCCCCGAAAGGTTGTCAGCAACTGTCGGGATGACGGTAGAATACTCCGCCCATGTCGTGTGCACGGGTAGCTGCAACGGAAGGGGGCTCCTCGCGCTCCGGCCATTCTGAAATAGATCCAGGTTTTTGTGCAATTATTATGGCCAATTTTAAAACGCACCTTCAGTTCGCTACCATCGGTAGCGGGCTTGCATCAACACTGTTTCTGAGCGCGCAGGTTTTGAACCCGATCGAAGCGTTTTTGTGCTGGATAATGGGAACGCTCGGCGGAATCCTGCCAGACATTGATTCCGACAACTCGTACAGTCTGAGCATTCTGTTCGCGGTGATCAGTGTAACGGCGTGCTTTCTGACGGCAGTCAGCTGGATACCGCACTGGCCGTTACTTTGGGTCTGGGCGGCGTGTGCACTGGTGTTTCTGATCGTTCAATATGGTGTGCGTACGGTATTCGAGAAATTTACCGTGCACCGCGGAATCTTCCATTCACTGATCGCGGGATTATTTTTCATGTTCGTCGTTGCGGCAGTGGCGGGGAGATTGGGAGCGAACGACACGACCAGCTGGTTTCTGGGTACATTTACCGGCTTTGGTTATTTCCTGCACCTGGCACTTGATGAGATCTTCAGCGTTGATCTGATGAATATCCGGATAAAGCGGTCATTCGGAACGGCCATCAAGATTTGGGACACCCGCAACCTGGTGACCTCGACAATGATGGCGGCGGGCGCAGTCGCCGTGTTCATGGCCGCGCCGCCGCCTTATGCATTTATTGACCTGCTCACTGATCCTGGCACTTATACCGCTGTATTAAGCGGATTTAAAAGTCTCGCAGGCTAGGCCGTTGTACGAAAAGTGTTTTTCAAGTCCGTCTTCTTCGCGTGCCAGGCTGTGAAAAAACTATCTGCGTGGCCGCTACGGCGTTAAGAACAAGCTCAAAATGCTCATTGATTAGGGATAAACTCCGCTTTTTCGTCTATTTTTTCCTTGCATCGCCGGCCTCGATTACGTTTTTTTCACAGCCTGGTACCCGAGGGCGACGGGCAGTTTAAACAAGTTCGCGGTTAAAAGTACTTTTCATACACAAGCTAGTGCGCGGCATCCTTCTTTTCCTTTGAATTGAAGATTGCCGGGTCAGCCTTGCCATTGACGTGAAGTATGCCGGCAAGTCCTTTCTCCGCGCGGGACAGGGCATGGTCGACAATAGTGTAACGGCCAGGGTAGTCCGCGACGAATTCCACCATGGTGGCGCCGCCGGGAGCGACCAGCGTGGTTTGCACATCCGTCAGTGGCGGGCTGGTGAGAGAAGCCTGGTCGTAGACGCGATCAAAGACCTCACCAATCACGTGAAAACTGGAAATCAGATTGGGCCCTCCCACGCCAAAGAAAATGCGCACGCTTTGGCCAACATTGACTTCCATTTTGTGCGTCTTGACCAGCGCATCGGGGTTGCCATTGAACATCATGTGTTCAGGTGTTTCTCTGAGCAGTTTTTCCAGAGAAAACTCATGCAGCCCTGCCGACCCGTGACGCTCGGCGGTGTAGAGTTCGCCCTGCATAATGTAGAACTCGTGGTCGACCTTCGCTAAACCGCCTTCCGGTTCCACCAGAATCATCCCGTACATGCCGTTGGTAATGTGGTGTGCAACCATCGGTGTGGCGCAATGGTAGACGTAAAGTCCGGGATGCATGGCCTTGAAAGTGAAACTTTTAGTTTGCCCGGGCGCTGCCTGGGTTACGGCCGCGCCACCGCCAGGACCGGTCACAGCATGAAAATCCACTGAATGAATATGATTACTGTCGGTGGCGTTTTTCATGTTGACCGTCACCGTGTCGCCGACACGAACGCGAATAAATGGGCCTGGCACCGTGTCATTAAATGTCCAGTAACGATAGGTGCTGCCGTCGTCCAGCTTGCCTTCAGCCTCAGTTGTCACCAAATCAACGGTGACGGCCTTCGGCGCGCGATTGCCTACAGGTGTGCCCACTTCGCGAGGGTTCTTGGACAGATCTCTAGCCTGTTTGGCAGGCGTGCCCTTCTGTGCACCGACAATCAGTTTGCCGAACATGCCAGCTGCCTTATGGCCGGGTAATGTACATAGGTATTGGAACGTCCCGCTCTTGCTCGCCCGAAACACAACCGCGGTAGAGGCACCCTTGCCGCGCAACTCTTCCGACTGCACATTGAATTGGGGTACGGCAATATCGTGGATCGCACCATCTCCATTGATCACGTTAATCTGCACTACCGAGTTTTCACCAACGTTGAGATCCGGGTTAACCTGCCCTTTTGTGGGGCCTGCTTCACTGATATAGACGAGCTTGCCGTCGGCGATGTCAGTTCGGAGGGTGAAAACGATGTCGGGCATCATCTTGACACTGCTTTGAGGCGCTGCGAATACGGCGGCAGACACCGTCAGCAACAGGGCCACCCAGATTATCTTCACGAGTCTTGCCAGCATGCTTAGCTCCAGATCTAATTATTAGTTTAAGCAGGGGTTCAAACGAGAAGTGGAGTAGGGTACGTGAAAGTATACTGATCGTGTTGACACAATTCGAAATGTAAGCACGCGCTGTTAATCCGAAAACTGAATATAGAAGTTAAAACGATTCAGGATGGGTAAAAAAACCAAATCTTTGAAAAAGATTGCTGCGACCCGGCGCAAGTTACATGAGTCCGTTAGCTGTCCGCGCGAATAATCACATAAGGAACATGTGCGCTACTGTTTGAATACGTTTTGTAACAAACCTTGGTATACCACCCATACCAGCTGGCGGCTTTGCCATTTTCGCGGCCGGCGCATTCGAGCCCAGCCTTATCGAGCGTGTGGTAGAAAGACGGACCGTCGCTGGTGGGGTTCGAGGCCCTTACGGCCGCGTACCAGATTCCATTCGCAGGGTCTTGACGCCAGCACTGCGAGGGTAAGGCCTTGTTTAATCCTGCGGTATAAACGGCCGCTCCGGCGGGATCATAAATGGGCGTATCGGCGACCGCGACATTGGCAACCAGGTGCCAGGTGGGTGTACCGCCAAAGGGGTGAAGGCCCCCGTGGCCCGCCTGCGCGCATTGAAATTTAACGGTCAAGGATTTGTCCGAGACCCAAGCCTGCAAGGGAATTTTGTCGGTGTGACTGGCGAATGCCTGATTCCAGTACGGACTGGATAACAGACAGCCCGGCAAGGCCAGCACCGATGCCGCGAGAATGGCAGGACGCGCTATTGAACACAGATTCGACGATAGAGCCGACAGGTTAATTTTCTTCATACAGGAACTCCTCCAGATACTCCGCTTTTACGACGCTGTTGTTTGCGACGTTTCAGAAGCAGTATCTCTGAAGCAGAAGTTTCTCTCGGTAAAAAATTATGCCCTGAATTTGTGAAGTAATTCCAAGGGCCGGAACGTTGCTCTGTCGTTGCGGCAGCTTTGTTTAGATTCGATGTCTGTTCAATCGCGAGTGGAAATAAACGATGCAACGGTAAATCTGCCCGTACGCGGGTTTATGTCATAGCGGTAATCGGTGCCAATATCGCCTGAGTGCAGACTGGAACAGCGGTAAACCACCGCGCGGTTGAAGCAGCAGGCGACTGACGCGACACGTTCGAAAAGCGCGGTAGAGCCGTTGATATAACCGGGGTAATCTACCGATGCGTCGGTATCGGCTTCGCGATGCAATTTTTCCAGATAGGGCGCCATGCGTTCATTGTCGACGAATTCGAATCCAGTGCCACGATGTCGATAAAAGGAAGTACCGCCAAAACTTTCATCGCACAGGTAGTGGATCACCGCGAGTTGCCGCGGGTTCGGCCGGTCAAAATGCGGTACCCGCTGCATCGGGGCGAGCCGTTCGGCAGGCGTGGCAACCACTGAAAACCAGGCTTCCACCTGGGCAACCCGCTGATGGTCGAGTCCAAACCAGCCCAGTGCGGGCGCGACCAGGGAATTCAACATCGCTGCATAGAGCTCGGGTGCCGGTGAGCGCAGTCCTGGATACAAGCCCGGTGCCTGGCCGATATTTTTCTGCGCGAGCGCGAAGTCGATCAACGAGCCGGCTCGCGGCATCAGGTTGTCAATAATGAGCAACGGTTGCTGCTCAATACCGATGAGTGCGCGCCGATAGCGTGGTCGGTGAGAATCTGAATGCAAGGCGCTGATTCCAGAGTGGCGGCGTGTCAGTCGGTATGTGCCAGGGTCGCCTCACGGGTTGGAGTCACCGGACTGGCCGCACAATGCTGCGCAATGAATTCCGCATGGGACGGCATGACCCCGGCTGAGCGTACGACCACATCTTCGATGCGTGCGACCCGTCTTTCGAGTTCTGCCTGAGGTACCAGATCCACTAGAGGGTGATAGCTTTCCGGATGGATTCCCTGACCGTGAAATACCTCCAGCCAGCTCACGTCATTGAACAGTTCCTGATTCGAACGGAATATCCGACCATTGCTTTTGAACTGTTCGATTTTCTGCTCTAGCGCCGCCGGTATGCTCATGTTCCGGCAATAATTCCAGAAGGCGGAGTCATCGCGCTGGGTCGCTTTGTAATGCAGGATGAGAAAATCGCGGATACGGTCATACTCGAAATGTGTCTGTTCGTTGAAAAAGTCGATATCCCGACTATTAAAATTGCGATCAGGAAACAGGGACATCAACCGGGCTACCGCGCTCTGTACCAAATGGATACTGGTGGATTCAAGCGGTTCCATGAAGCCGCTGGCCAGACCCAGGGCAATACAGTTCTTGTGCCAGAATTTATGCCGCTTGCCCGTCATGAATCGCAGCAGTCGGGGTTCTGCCAGCGCCTTGCCGTCAAGATTTTCCATTAATATCGAGGCCGCCTCGTCTTCGCTCATGAATTCGCTGGAAAATACATGGCCATTTCCGGTGCGATGCTGCAACGGAATTCGCCATTGCCAGCCGGCGCCGTGAGCCGTCGAACGGGTGAAGGGGAGCAGTGGATCGGTGCGTGTACAGGGAACTGCCCAGGCCCGGTTGCAGGGCAGCCAGTGACTCCAGTCTTCGAAACCGACATTCAGTGCCTTCTCGATCAACAAGCCACGAAACCCGGAACAGTCGAGGAAAAGATCACCGCTGACTACTTCGCCAGATTCCAGCGTGACTGATTCGATGAAGCCGTCATCGGACCTTAGCGTGGTGCCAAGAATTTTGCCTTCAGTACGAATCACGCCGCGTTCTTCCGCGTACTCTCGCAAATAGCGGGCGTACAGCCCGGCATCGAATTGAAACGCGTGAACGATGCCGGAAAGGGGAGAATTGCCGGCATCGATGGCTCGCATGAATTTAGCCTGATTGCAGGCCAGTGCGTTGAGTGAATAGCGACCTATATCCGGCGCTTTGCCCTGCTGGCGAAGCTTCCACCAATAGTGATAAAACTGGAGCGAGTCCATGTCGTTACCCACTTCACCGAACGCGTGTATATAGGTTTTCCCGATGCTTCCCCAGTTGACAAATTCTATCCCCAGTTTGAAAGTTGCCTGGGTGCGGCGGACAAACTCATTTTCATCGAGACCCAGCGTCCGGTTATAGACCTGAATCTGTGGGATGGTTGCTTCACCGACGCCGACGGTGCCAATTTCCTCGGACTCTATCAAGCGAACCTTGCAGTAATGATTGCCGAGAAAGCGCGCCAGGGCGGCGGCCGTCATCCACCCCGCTGTACCACCACCAACAATAACAATCTGCCTGATCCTCTTATCGTTATCGCTCAAGGTTTTTCTCCGGATTTGCAATTGCAGTGTATCGCTGGTGACTGACATGATCATCCACGACCTGATCATGCCAGCTCTGAACTGTCGGCATACGTAACGTCAGGGTTTGTACCGTCTGAATGATTTTTTCCGCCACCTTTTCAAGCTCTCCTTGCGGGATGCCACTGATGAGAATATCGGTGCGCCGCGGCCATTGACCCAATCCCAGCAGCAGATGAACCCAATCCTGTGTGGCAATATTTTCCCGTTCAAATTGCGCAACACGACCTGTTTCGTGAAATACCCGCAGTTTCCACTGAAGTGCCGCGGAGCGAGGCAAATTTGCAAGCGTCTTATAAAATTCCGAGTCGCCATGGGCAAGCAATAGTGCTGCGCTCTGCAAATCGCGCCACTGCTGTGACAACTCCTGCACCAGCCGATTAAATTCGTTTTTGATAAGCGGGTCATTGAAGTCTGCCGGATACAACCGGTCGAAGATCAACAGACACCGGCCCAGCCAGTCTTCCCCCGACAGAGTCAGGCAGGGTGCGAGGGCGCATTGCGGGTTCAAGGCAATAATGTTGTTCTGCCAGGTAACCTGTGCGTCCGCCGGTTGGACATCGGCATTTTCCGCGAGGGAAAACGTGTCAGACCAGCTGGCGCTGCGACAATGTATGATCCGTTTGAAGCTCTGCTGCGCCGCACGGAACTCCAGGTACGGGCACAGGCCGACGCGGTCAAGACGTTTTGACTGAACGATCCAGGCGTTGCTGGTAGATGCTTCGCGAGTATCGATGAAGAGATCGGCGATAACCATACTGGCGCCTGCCAATTGAATATTCTCGATGCCTTCGGGACCCGCTTCAATCTGGAAGGGCGAATCGATAACCTGCACATTTGCGTTGCACAAAAAATGTTTGCGCAACAGCTCCACGAGCAGCCCCCGGCTGAATTGATAACCGTACTCAAACGTTCGTGCAGCAGGATCTGCCGAAAAACCCGGTCGGGCAAATCGACCCAGACGAGCGGCGAAGGCGCCCAGAGAGTAATCGTCGAAGCGCCGCAGGCGGCCAGCACGGTGAAGGCGAGCGGCGAGGTGGTGAAAATCACCAATATGTTGAACGCCGTATTCCGCCGGGGCGTGAAAAAACTCGTGACCGTCGTCAACCCAGTCGACGTAGCGTCGCGCCAGACAGACATTGCCATCAGCATAAGCAAGCAGCTCATTTTCACTGAGCCCGATGGTATCCACGAGTTCGGCGAAGTCGGTAAAACCAAAGGAGGCACCGGTGGGCACCGGCTCGCCGCCGGTCATGACGGTAATGGACATCGGTGAGCCCGGTCCGCGTCGGAGTGCGAAAAAATTTGCTGCGAGCCAGGAAGATGTATTGTTGCCGAGAATAGCGATGGAATTGGCCACGTTAACCTCTTTGATCACGGGCTGTGACGGCGGGGTGTGCCCGAGCCGTCAATTTTTCCACAAATTCCGTGTGCAACGGCATTTTCGCGGCAGTAGCCGCATAACCCATTCGCAGCCGATCCAGTTCGGCAAAAAGCTGCGGGCGGGAAAGGGCCGCCAGGCGCGGATCATTCCGGCTCGGCTGGATACCCTGCCCGATGAGTAGGGCAAGCCAGCTGGGTGGTCGGAACAGGCCATTCTGATACTCAACAATGTGTCCCTGATTTTTGAACACCGAGAGTTTGTATCCCAGAGAATCCGGAATCGACATGTCGCGACAGTATCGCCAGAAAGGACTGTCGTCACGGGTGGTGGCTTTGTAATGCAATATCAGGAAATCCCGGATTTTCTCGTATTCATCCTTGATCACGCGATTGAATTCCTCTTCGCATTCGATAGCAAAATCGCGGTGGGGAAAAAATTCCATCAGTTTGTAAATGCCCAGCTGGATCAGGTAAATACTGGTTGATTCCAGGGGTTCGAGAAATCCGCTGGACAGGCCCAGTGCGACACAGTTTCGATGCCAGCTCTTGCGGCGGCAACCGGCCTGGAAACGTAACACTCGCGGATCTGCCAGGGGTGCGCCGGGCAGTTGTTCCAGCAGGTCCCGGGTGGCGGCTTCGTCCGAAATGTACTGGCTGCAGTACACGTGGCCGTTGCCCATTCGATGTTGCAGCGGAATGCGCCACTGCCAACCGGCCGAGCGGGCGATGGATTGCGTATAGGGACGCAGCTCGCCGGACAGTTCACACGGTGCGGCAGCAGCCCGATCGCAAGGCAGCCAGTGACTCCAGTCAACGAACGGGACGTCCAGGCATTTACCGAGCAGCAGGGAACGGAAGCCGGTGCAGTCGATAAAAAGGTCACCGTGAATCACGCTGCTGTCATCAAGGTGGAGTGTCGTAATGCTCCCCGTGTTATTGCACAGCGAGACGTGCGCGATTTTGCCTTCCCTGCGCAGCACGCCCCGATTTTCACTGAATTCCTTCAGCATGCCGGCATAAAGACTGGCGTCCAGATGATAGGCATAGCTGTAAGTGGAGGCGGGTGAGCCGGGCTTTGTGGATGGCGGGCAAAAGCGATTTGCGCGCGCAGCGACATTGGCCAGGGAAAACTCATCGAGAGATCCTTGATAGCCGGACCGTTTGGCCTCCAGCCAATAATGGTGAAAGTCGATACCGCCCATCGGCACGCCGAACTCGCCGAACGGGTGCGTGTAATCGTCGCCAAGTGCACCCCAGTTCTTGAAGTTGATGCCCAGCTTGAAAGTGGCCTTGGTTCGCATAACGAATTCCTTTTCGTCCAGGCCGAGCATGGCGTTGAAGGCACGTATATGCGGAATGGTCGCTTCGCCCACGCCCACTGTGCCGATCATTTCGGATTCGACCAGTGTGATCACGTACAGATTGCGAGGAAGGTGACGGGCGAGGGCGGCCGCCGCCATCCAGCCGGCGGTGCCTCCGCCGGCGATGACGATGTGGAATGGTGGCGAATTCAAATGCATCCCCAGAATGTTCTGTTGGGCTGGATTTCAGCAGGTTGCAGCTGCATAACGCCCGGCCGAAGCCGGGCCTGTCAGAGTTTAAACTGTGCAGAACGCCGTATTCAGAGGAAAGGAACGCCCGCTTTAGGTCGTTCCTTGGCACAGCCTGTTTAGCAGGTTAAAAATTGGCGCGCAGAACCAGGGAATAACGCCGGTCATTGATAAACCATGAGCGGCCGACCCGGGTTCCATCATCATCGATCTGCGCATAGGTTTTGGTCTGCGTATCCAGCAGATTGACGCCCTGTACTCCGATTTTGATGTTGTCCGAGATGTTGTAGAAAATCGAAGCGTCCATAAAGCCGGCATCATCGTTGTAAATTGGCAGCTTGGTGATGACATCCCGGGTGGTCAGCAGATATTCGGATCGCCAGTTGTACGCCACCCGCGCCGATATGTCATCCTTTTCGTACATCAGAACCATGTTGTAGGTGTGCTCAGATTGACCCTGCAACGGCAGATTAGAGAAATTGACTTCTCTGGCTGTGGTTGGGTCGAAGTTCACTTCTTCCGGCACGTCGTCATAGTTCGGCGCGCCTTGCGCATCGATGAATGAATAGTTGAACTGGACACCGATTCCGTCCCAGGGCTCAGGCAGCATGTCGAAAAATTGCTGATAGGCAAATTCGACGCCCTGCAGGCTGCCGGTGCCCTGATTGCGCGTCATGGCAGTTATGACCGGCATGGACTGTCCGGTGGTGGGTTCGGTATAAGTCTCGTATTGGCCTCCGTTGACGAAGAAATTGGACAGATCTTTGTAAAACAGCGAGGTGGTCAGAGAGCCGACACTGGAGAAATACCATTCCAGAGACAAATCAAACTGGATGGACTCCATCGCTCTCAGTGCAGGGTTACCGCCTTCGGCTTTGTATCCCGGTAACTGGATACTGTCCGGGTCCACTGCACGTCTTTCCTCAGGAACGTCATCCGGGTTGAGTCCCGCCGTGTCGGCGGGGAAATAGGTTGGCGTGTAGCTGTACCCGATCAGTGCCATTGACCGCTGGGCGCGCAGGCTTTCCATATCAGGCAGCGCTATGGCTTTTGCTACGGCGAAACGCCCTATCAGGTCATCTGTCAGCTCGACTTTCAGGTTAAAGCTGGGCAGCAGGTGTTTTTCGCTGGTTTTGGTGTCACTGGGTATGACGGCACCGGTCGCGAAAGCTTCATGTTCCGTAGGCAAAAAGTTGCGGTAGTCACCCACAGCCCGGGGATCCAGACCTTCGACGTAATAGCCGTAGGGATCTTCTCTATAGGCATCGAGATCAAAGCCCTCAGGGATCGGGTACTCTGGCCGCAAGTTGGGCAACACGATGGAACCCATGACCTGCCGGTCTATCTCGACGTAGCGCAGACCGAAGTTACCGACAAAACGTTTGCCGAAATCTCCTTCAAAATCAAAGCGGACATAGGCTGCTGTATTGACTTCTTCAACAACGTTGATTTCGCTCGGGAGGAAGAAGGTGCCGCCTACCGTATCAATGGTGCCGTTTTTATCCGGATCGCGAGAGTTGGCCGGGACCCACTCGTTGGAAACCGGTCCCAGGCGCGAATCCCAGTTGGCGTAATCCATGACCAGGTCCATGGACGGGTGAAACAGCTGGTTACCGCCTTCGATATCGACAATGCCACCGCGGTAGAAGTCGCTCCAGTCGACTACATCCACCGCATTCATCCCGCCGAGGCCAGCATCAATAACTCGCTGGGCATCCAGCCAGCCCGCGCCAGTGGGATAGATCTCAACGGCCGATGTCGGATCATCCGGGTTTTCCAGAACGATATTGCCATCGGCATCACGTTCATAGACGGGTGGCCCCCAGGGTGCCTGGAGCTGACCCCAGTTGTACTGGGAGAAGCGGACGTGTTGTTCGCGTTCTGCACGGCGGGCGCCAAACTTCATCTGGGTAAAGAAATCGCCGTCGAGGAAGTGGGTGAAATCTACACGCGCAGCGGTTGAATCGCCTTCACTGCGTTCATAGTGATCCATGGCGCTGCGCCAGAAATAGGAGGTTTCATCCTGAAAATATTGGGGGTTATTGTCCCACTCAACCAAGTTTTGCGGATCAAGGGTTTCGCCGTCGTAAAATTGCCAGGGATCATTGATAACCAGGGTTGGTGTGTCGCCAGCCCCGTGAATGTTATAGGTCTGGGCGGCGCGGGTTCCGAGCATCAGTTGCACATCATCGTCCGTGGTCTCCGCTTCGATGCGCTGCACGTCGAACTGCATGTTCCAGCTGTCGTTGATATCCCAGTCGATATTGAATGCCAGATCATCCACGACCGTGCGCTGATCCTTGGAGCGGGCATCCGTCTGGAATTCCATCCCGAAGTTGCGCACGGGTTGTCCGCCCCAGCCCGCGTCTGGCGGCAGATTGTGCGGAATACGGTTACCATCACCACGCCAGCCATCGCGGACATCCATGAAGGTACCGCTGGTGAAAATGCCCTTGTCATCGAATTCGAAAGTCTGTCCGTCCGGCGGAAAGGTGTTGTTCTGGTAATAGTTGGATTGATATTTGAGGGCGTGTTCGGTCCAGGCCAAAGTAGCATCGGAGCGCATGAACTGGACTGTGGCCACCAGGGAATCGTCCGGGTTTTCCCACTGAAAGGCGGTCGCCAGGCCTTTACGCTCCCGGTCGTCTTTCTTCATTGTGATGTTGGAACCGTTGGGTATCCAGACGTTATCGAAGCCTGCTTCCGCCGCATTGGGGAACCCAGGAAAGATGCCGGTGGGTTCCACGCTGCGGTATTCGAAAAGGTCGGTCTGAATCCCGTGGGAGCTGGCGCTGAGTTCCGAGTAGGATGCATTAATCAGGAACCCGAACTCGCCGGCATCGGTATCCCAGGTGTTACTGAAAATACCGGAGAACGTCGGTGTGCTTTCTTCAACCATGTCGCCATAGGTGACATCGGCGGAGACAGCACCGTAGAGCCCGCGGTTATCGAAAGGCTTGCGCGTCTTGAGATTGACGGTGCCACCAATACCGCCTTCGATCATATCGGCGGTCTGGTTCTTGAACATGTCTACACCGCCCATGAGTTCCGGTGGCACGTCCTGGAAAGATAATCCCCGGCCGGAGTTGGCGGTAAATGAATCGCGTCCGTTGAATTCACTGCGGGTCTGGCTCATCCCGCGAACCACAGCGCCGGAACCTTCCACACCGAAGTGGTCGGGGTCGTTTGCGGCGGCAAATCGTTCAATCGATACCCCGGGCAGACGCTGCATGGCTTCGAGTACGCTGCGATCAGGCAGGGCGCCGATATCCGACGCCGAGATTGCATCGACGAAGGTGTCCGCTTCACGTTTAATGTCCTGAGCATTTTCCAGGCTGGTGCGTACCCCCGTGACAATAACCTCCTCCATCATCTGGTCCGCATCTGCGTCTTGTGCAAACACGCGTTGCGATGCCAGCGCGCCAGTGAGCACGACCAGCGATGAAGCAAGTGTAATTCCTGCTTTAACACCGAATCTGTTAGTTGAGAAGTTCATATCAGTATCTCTTTTAGTATCGTTATTGTGCTTTGATTGCCGTTGTCGTATGAGCTGTGACAGGCCAACCTGTCATTCTTTTCCCTGAACGGGATTCTGGAGAACCGGGGGTCCGTGCGCCGGCGAATCGTCTGACCGAAACTTCGCGGTTGGTTTTTTTAATGTACAGATGTGTCGCTGGGCGCACGTGGCGTCATAAGAAAGCCTGTCGCGATATTGCAACATGACCTCAATGCAGTCAATCGAATCTCTTGGAGCTTTCATATCCTGAGGATTCCGCTTCTGGGCATTCGCACTCGATTTCCAACAAGTTTAGTTGCTCAAAGTGAAGATGCCAGAAGAAATGGGCTCCGAATCAAACGTTTATGATGAAAAACATGTCGCAATTGCGAGTCGTGCGCGCAATTGACTTGTGTAAGGAACATGGCGGCGCTCTCCAGTCAGTTCAAATTTCGAAGTCACAGACGTAAAGAGGCGTGGATCAGGCGTTCAAAAGATCAGGGGGACAAAAAGCGGGCGCGTGCTCGGTATAAAGACTGGAAGGGAAAAAATCGATGTGGGGGAGGGGGTCAGACGCGGAACCCGGGAGGGTCCCGCGTTGGAGTTTCTTTATCGGATGTACTGGTTGATCAGGTTCTCGTAAAGCTCCTGCTGTCCGCTAATCTGCTTGGGTTCACCGTTGGCGTTCCCCAGCTTGGCAAGTGCTTCCAGATCCAGCTGACCTTTCTCGAAGCGTGCGCCTTCTCCTGAATCGAAGCTGCTGTAACGGACTTTTCGCAGTTCTTCGAGTTTGGATTTGCTCAGCAGGTTGTCTGCGATGGTCAGGGCCCGTGCAAACGTATCCATTCCACCAATGTGACCGTAGAAAATATCGTTCATGTCAGTAGAATTGCGTCGGGTTTTTGCGTCGAAGTTGACGCCGCCGCCCTGCAGACCGCCAGCGCGCAGGATAACCAGCATCATTTCAACGGTTTCATTGATATTG
This sequence comes from uncultured Cellvibrionaceae bacterium, assembly GCA_964641175.1. Classification (GTDB taxonomy): domain Bacteria; phylum Pseudomonadota; class Gammaproteobacteria; order Pseudomonadales; family Cellvibrionaceae; genus CAYNST01. The sequence continues at coordinate 5,361 of CAZXLJ010000026.1, read as the reverse complement.
ATGGGGAACTGATCGGTATCCCACTGGTTCTGATAATCACCGCGGTTGGCGTCGATGCTGCCGAGCATTCCGGCGTCGGCCGCAACCTGCAACTCGTGATCCATGGTATGGCCGGCCAGAGTGGCGTGGTTGGTTTCAATGTTCAGTTTGAAATCCTTGTCGAGGCCGTGCTCACGCAGAAAACCGATAACGGTCGCGCTGTCAAAGTCATATTGGTGCTTGGACGGCTCCATCGGTTTGGGCTCGATGAAGAACGTGCCTTTGAAGCCATTCTTGCGCGCATAATCCCGCGCCATGGTCAGGAAGCGACCCAAATGCTCGAGTTCGCGCTTCATGTCGGTGTTGATCAGGCTGATGTAACCTTCGCGGCCACCCCAGAAAACATAGTTTTCGCCATCAAGTGCAATGGTTGCATCCAGAGCGTCTTTCAATTGGGCGCCGGCATGGGCGACGACATTGAAGTCCGGGTTAGTGGAAGCGCCGTTCATATATCGGGGGTTGCTGAACAGATTTGCCGTACCCCACAGGAGTTTAACGCCGGAGGCCGCTTGCTTTTCTTTTGCGTACTCAACGATTGAAAAAAGACGCTTCTGGGTTTCGCTGCGGGAGTCGCCTTCTTCGACCAGATCAATGTCATGAAAGCAGTAGTAGGGCGTACCCAGCTTTGTAAAGAGCTCAAATGCCGCGTCCATTTTGTCTCTTGCGCGCTGATCGGCGGTAGAGGCGCTTCCCCACGGGAAAACTTTCGGTCCTGGACCAAAAGGATCATGGCCGGCATTACAAAAGGTATGCCAGTAGCAGACGGCGAACTTGAAGTGTTCTTTCATGGATTTGCCGGCGACAACCTTGTTTTCGTCATAGTACTTGAACGCAAGGGGGTTATCGGAATCCGGACCTTCGTAGGCGATGCGGCCCACGCCTGGAAAATATTCTTTTTCGCCTCTAATAATTTTCATGGTGCTTTCCTTCTTTGAGAAAACGATTGGTGGTGAAGAATTCAGAAGTAACAACGGTACCTGTCGTTACCCTGGCTTATGGGAAATCAGGCGTACGCCGAAACTGCCTGTAGTGGATTTACCGGGTTCCACCGTGCGCAGGCCGTCGCCGCTGTTAAACGCATTGATTGAGCAACTCATCGGTTCAATGGCAATGGACTCGCGTCTGGGTGGAATGAATATCTGGGTAAAGTTCATTCCTTCCGGGCCGGCATCCTGCCAAATATCCAGACCTCGCTTATGTTTTTCCGACCACAGCTTCAGGGAGGCAACCGGCTCTTTGCCGGTTATCTCGAAACCGTTGTCCAGACGCACATCACCGATTCGCTTCAGTTGTTCGAAGTGCGGGTATGGAGTTTTTTTACCGGTGGCCATCCCGGTTTTATCTATCTCGATTGCTGCCAGCGGCGGGGTCAGCAGATACAGATCGTCTACCTGCTCGTCGAGCTGATAGTAAGGATGCCATCCGAAACCCACAGGCAGAGGACGAGTCCCGGTGTTGGTGATTTTGACTTCAACTTTCAGGGATTCGCTGTGGAGCTTGTACTGGAATTCGACGCGGCTTGGAAACGGGTAGCCTTCCACATTGCCTGGATAATCGTACGTCGCCGTCGCGTGCGCGCAGGTTTTCGTCAAACTCTGCACGGTGACCTGCGGCTTCAGATGATAGAGAAAACCGTGCAGGGCATGGCCGCTACCGGGTTCATTGATGGCCACTTGATACGTTTTTCCCTTAAAGTTGTAGCGGCCGGCCGCCATTCTGTTCGGAAAAGGAAACAGTGGAATCCCCCGATAGCCCGTGTCGTGGGCCAGGGCGTCGCGACTATCATGACCGGCAATGAGATCCATATCGAATTCATCGCTGAGGACCAGGCTGTTGATGCGTCCACCGAACTCCGGGACCAGTTCAAGACGGACCCTGGAATTTTCCAGCTGGAGAGTAAAAGGGTTGTAATCAGTCAACGGAAACATCTCCTGCTGGCAGTCCGGATACCCACTGCTGATAGGCATCCTGGTATTCATTGGCGCGTTGCGCGTCGGGTTCGATGACGGCGATGCGTTCGAGGGTCTTGAAGGCTTCCTTTGCATCCTGATAGAACCCGGAGCCAAGGGCGGCGGCCCGCGCGGCACCGGCGGCGCCGTCAGTATCATAGAGCTCTACCGATGCCTGTGTGGTTGCAGCGAAGGCCTTGGTGAACACATCGCTGAGAAACAGATTGCCCTTGGCGACGCGAATGACCTCTGCGGTGCCACCGAGGGATTTCAGCACATCAAATCCCTGGTTCAGAGCGAACACGATGCCTTCCTGTGCCGCCCGCACGACGTGCCCCAGGCGATGACGATTGAAATCGATGGAACTCATTTGCCCGCCGAGATTGCGATTATTGAAAATCCGCTCGGCGCCGTTGCCGAATGGATAAAATCGCAGTCCCTGACTACCCACGGGGACAGCTGCCGCCAGCTCATTGAGTCGCGGGTAGGATACAGATTCGCCGCTGTCACTCAGAAGCTGGCGCAACCAGCTGTACAGCCGGCCGGTGCCGTTAACGCAGACCAGGACCCCGTTTCGGGTCTGATCAGGGCTGTCGTTGACATGCAGAAATGTGTTGACGCGGGATTGCCGGTCTGCCGCCAGCTGATCGGTGACGCCATAGATGACGCCAGAAGTGCCACCGGTGGCGGCGACCTCACCGGGTTCGAGTACGTTGAGACTGCATGCATTGTTGGGCTGGTCTCCGGCGCGGTAGGCGATTTTCACGCCCGGTTTCAGTCCGAGTTCTGCAGCGACCTGATCGGAAACCGTGACCTGATAGCCAATGGAAGGCACCAGTCGGGGCACCAGGGCCTCGTCAATGTTCCAGTACTTCAGCAGGGGCAGGGCCGGCTTGCGGGCGACGAAATCCCAGAGGGTGCCTTCGGACAGTCCCGAGGCGGTGGTGGTAACCTCGCCAGAGAGCTTCATGGCGATAAAATCGCCGGGGAGCATGAACTTGTCCACCTGCGCGAAAATTTCCGGCTCGTTCTGTTGCACCCAGCGCAGTTTGGAAGCGGTAAAATTACCCGGAGAGTTGAGCAGGTTATCGAAGCAGTAGTCCATGCCAAGACCGGACAGGGCGTCTGCACCCATGGCTAACGCACGGCTGTCACACCAGATAATCGCGGGCCGTAACACCTGCTGGTTCGAATCCACCAGCACCAGCCCGTGCATCTGGTAGGAAATGCCGATAGCGTCGATCCGGGTGGTGTCGATGTTGTCCCGTGCCGCGAGCTTGCTCAGGCCGTGGCGAATGCAATCCCACCAGACGTCCGGATGCTGTTCAGCCCATCCGGCGACGGGGCTGAGAATATCAAGTTCGGTGTCGGGATAATGGGTCGACCCGAGACACTTTCCCGAATCGCCGTCGACGATGGACAGCTTTACCGATGAACTGCCAATATCCAAACCAAGGAAGAGCATAGGGATTCACTTCTTTTTGTTAATGAAAGAGATTTCAGACTGAGCCATCCCGCATGCGGGTTGATGATTCGGGGGAGGCTTCACGCGTATCGGGCGATGCAAGTATATTCTTATTGTCTGCCTGACTACAAGAGCTGCTTTCAAGATCGCACAAAAGGGTAGCGTTTTCCTGCGCAATCAGCAAACCGAATTTGCGCCGAATGGCGATAAATCAGCTTGCAAACAAGGTGATGTTGCAATAAGGTCTCGGGCTGCCCATGGGGCGAAACCTGATAACAATAACTCTGTGCCATGAAGAGAATAATCGGTGTGATTAGCAACAACATTCAGCCTGAAGAAGAGCTGGTCGCGGTCAGAGCTCCTGATGACGTCATTCAGGCGCTGTCCATTGATAACGTAATCTTCGGAATGCAGGATGGAGAGCTCAAGATCCTGCTCATCAAGCATCGGGAAGGCATTCGTAAAGGACACTGGGCGTTGCCAGGCGGCTGGATCAGATACGAAGAAAACCTGCGGGATGCGGCTGCACGATTATTGTCAGAATTGACGGGGCTTAATAATCTGTATCTCGAGCAGTTCAAGGCTTTCGGCAGGGTCGATCGTTACCCGGCGGATCGCGTAGTCACCATCGCATACTATGCACTCGTAAGCGCGGACGATTATTCATTGGTCGCCGGTCACAACGCCGAAGACGTGTGTTGGTTCAGTGTGTCCGAGTGCCCGTCTCTGGTTTACGATCACGACGAAATTCTGGAAACCGGTATCCGCTATCTGCGCCACCAAATCTGTCACAAGCCCGTCGGTTTCAATCTCCTCCCCGAAAAATTTACCTTGCTGCAGCTTCAAGAGCTTTACGAAACCATTCTGGATACCCGTCTGGACAAGCCAAACTTCCGCCGCAAAATCATGAAAATGAATGTGCTTTCGCCATGCAATGAAAAGCAGCAGGGCGTGGCGCATCGGGCTGCGAACCTCTACAGGTTCGATCGTGTGGCCTATCAGAAACTGCAGGAACAGGGTTTCTCGTTCGAAATGTAACCACACCGCCCAATCATGGTCCCGCCCTTCGGTCCGTGGGGGCTGGCCGTTCCAGCCAGTCAGTCAGTAACGCAAGTGATGAGCGATCCCGGCACGCCGAGTCATGGGCTTATCAGTGGTGACCGGATCGTGAACAACCGGGATAACGAACTATCGGGATAACGAACAATAAAAGAGCGAAGGTATCTCATGTGAAGAACGCAAACGAAGCAAATACCGGATTCATCATTCTCATCAGCTGTGTGGCCACTATCGGCGGATTCCTCTTCGGTTTTGACAGCGGCGTAATCAACGGCACGGTCGACGGCCTGCAAAGCTCGTTCAATTCAGACTCTGCCGGCACCGGTTTTGATGTGGCGTCCATGCTGCTGGGCTGTGCAGTGGGTGCATTCGGTGCGGGGCGCCTGGCGGATCTGTATGGGCGCCGGGCGCTCCTGATCATAGCGGCCGTCTTTTTTATCATTTCGGCATGGGGCTCGGGCATTGCCACGTCTTCGCCGGAATTCGTTTTTTACCGTGTCCTTGGGGGGCTCGCCGTGGGTGCGGCCAGTGTAATGGCTCCGGCTTACATCAGCGAAGTAGCCCACGCACGTTATCGTGGACGCCTGTCCACCGTGCAACAGGTCGCCATCATTTCCGGGCTGACGGCTGCATTTCTTAGCAATTATCTGCTGGCAGACGCCGCGGGGTCATCGACGGCCAAATTCTGGCTGGGCTACGATACCTGGCGCTGGATGTTCTGGATTGAACTGGTGCCCGCGACAGTATTTCTGTTCGCGTTGTTGCTGATTCCGGAAAGCCCGCGATTTCTGGTTGCCAAAGGCAAGAAGGATCAAGCGCTGAAAGTACTGACACGCCTTTACGGTCAGG
>CAZXLJ010000025.1:0-34638 GCA_964641175.1 uncultured Cellvibrionaceae bacterium | reverse complement strand
GTTGTCAAAGATTGGATAAACGAGCCATGCGTGAAATACCCTATGCACCTACGTCATTTGACGTAGGTGCATAGGGTAATGGTCAGTTGCCAAAGTGTTGGCGTGATTCTCGCTAAGGGAAATTATTATTTGGTCTGGCAGTGTGCTGGCTTCGTAGCGGGCACAGAGATCGAGAAATGGCCTTTCAGCAAAGCATTTTCAGAACCCGCCGCAACTATAATCAGTGGGTCAATAACCAGACACTGGAAGACTATGCGCTGCGATTCACCGCTGTCGGATCACGCCGCTGGTCTTTAAGCAGGGTGGCGCATACTGCACTCGGAGCTATTTCGTTTCTTGCACTGGAAGCGATCGGTGGGGCCATAACATTAAGTTTCGGATTTACCAACGCCATATCTGCCATCGTCGTGGTCAGCCTGCTGATATTTATGGCAGCCATCCCCATTTGTTATTATGCGGCCCGCTATGGGGTGGATATTGATCTGCTCACCCGAGGCGCCGGCTTTGGCTACCTGGGTTCTACCGCCACTTCACTCATATATGCTTCCTTTACCTTCATATTTTTCGCCCTTGAAGCGGCTATCATGGCCAAGGCGCTGGAGCTTGTCACAGGGCTGCCGCTGGCGTGGGGATACGTGCTGAGCAGTGCTGTAGTTCTACCGATGGTGTTTCATGGATTCAGTTTCATCAACCGGTTTCAGCACTGGACCCAACCGTTGTGGTTGCTCATGCAAATCGTTCCCCTTGTATTCGTGCTTTGGGATCAGGGGGACGCTCTGGGTGACTGGGTCCTATTCCCGGGAGCGCACCAGCAAAGTGAAGATTCTTTTGACCTGCTGCTTTTCGGTGCAGCTTGCTCGGTGATGTTTGCTCTGGTCGCACAGATTGGTGAGCAGGTGGATTTTTTGCGTTTCCTTCCCGAGCGCACACCCGCCAACCGCCGCCGGTGGTGGACGGCCATGCTGCTTGGGGGACCGGGGTGGATAATCATCGGAGCTGCAAAGCTCAGCGTCGGCTCGTTCCTCGCCTACATCGCTTTTGCCGACGGCTATTCGGTCGCCGAGGCCGCAGACCCGACCGTGATGTACACGATCGCTTATCTACATGTATTCGATTCCGGGCAAATTGCCTTGTGGGTTGCCGCGGTGTTTGTGGTTATCTCGCAGTTGAAAATCAATGTCACGAATGCTTATGCCGGCTCGATCGCGTGGTCGAATTTCTTTTCCCGACTGACCCACAGCCACCCGGGACGGGTGGTATGGCTGGTCTTCAACGTCGTCATCGCGCTGCTACTGATGGAGCTGGGTGTTTACCAGACTTTCGAGAAAACCCTGAGCATGTACGCCCTGGTCGCGGTCGCCTGGGTTGGCACGCTGGTCGCTGACCTGGTCATAAACAAACCCCTGAAATTGAGCCCACCCGATATTGAATTCAAACGAGCCTATCTGCACGACCTTAATCCCGTAGGCATGCTGAGCATGATCGGCTCATGCCTTATCGGCTTCGCAGCATATCTGGGATTTTTTAATGAAACCTGTCAGGCGCTGGCTCATTTCATTGTCTTGCTGAGTACCTTTGTACTGTGTCCGGCGATGGCTCTGCTTACTCGGGGACGCTACTATATCGCACGGCGCGACCAGCACATGCCGCACCCGTCGCATCTACAATGCATTATTTGCGAGAATAATTTTGAAAAGCCGGACATGGCTTTTTGCCCTGCATATGGAGGCACCATCTGCTCGCTGTGCTGCTCTCTGGACTCGCGCTGCCAGGATGCCTGTAAAACCGTGCAGCATTTGAGCGAACGATTGCTGCGGTTACTGCCCACACGGGCACAGCTCTATATCAATATTCGCTTGCTTCATTTTGTCTCCATCCTGCTGGTGATAGCCGGCGTTACAGCGATTCTGCTTTCCCTGATCCACACCAGTTCGTTGACAGGCCAACCTGATATCGATGGAATCATTGCGTCCGCTCTTTGGAAAGTTTTTTTTATTCTCTTGATAGTAGCCGGAATCATTGCGTGGCTATTCATACTCGCCCACGAAAGCAGAACCGTGGCTCAACAGGAATCACAGCACCAGAACACGCTATTGATGCAGGAAATCAATGCTCACCAGCAGACCGATGCAGCGTTGCAACTGGCAAAAGATCACGCAGAAGCCGCCAACAATGCAAAAAGCCGTTACCTTACCGGCCTTAGCCATGAGCTGCGCACCCCTCTCAATTCCATCCTGGGATACGCGCAGCTCCTCGACAGTAATCCTGCAGTTACCGGCGCCTGCCGCCGGCAGTTGCAGGTGATCCGGCGAGGAGCCGAACATCTTACCGACCTGATTGAAGGTCTGCTGGATATTTCCAAAATTGAGGCCGGCCGTCTGGAAATTATTAGTCAGCCGTTTGAACTTGTTGGTTTGATGAAACAGTTGGTGGATATGTTCCAGCTTCAGGCTCACAAAAAAGGTCTGACATTCAGCTGTTCCTCCTTTTCGACTCTGCCGGAAATCGTTCAGGGCGATGAAAGACGAGTGCGGCAGATAATGATTAACCTTCTTTCGAACGCCGTTAAATACACAGAACGCGGCACGATTGAATTAAATGTGCGATATAGAAATCAGGTTGCTGAAATCAGCGTACGCGATACGGGAATAGGCATTCCGGAAAACGAGATGGAACGGATATTCAAACCATTCGAAAGACTTCGCCTGCCAAACGTACCCGCAGTTCCGGGAACAGGACTGGGGTTGACCATCACGCGTCTGCTGGTGGAAATAATGGGTGGCGATATTGAAGTCAAGCGCAACAAGGATTGCGGCGTGACGTTCAAAGTGACTCTGATGCTAGCCAGCGTATTCCAGCCCAGGTTAATCCCACCAAAAAGGCTGCCAGTTCTCGGTTACGAAGGGCAACGACGGACGTTGCTCGTCGTCGATGATGATCCGACACACCGAGGACTGCTTCAGGAGCTGCTTGTCCCTTTAGGGTTTCCGGTAATCGAAGCACCCAGCGCGGCGGTCTGCCTGGAAATTGTTCATGAATTTTCACCAGATGCATTTATCATCGATCGTCGCATGCCGGGGATGGAAGGCCCTGAGCTTGCTCGCCAATTGCGCCGTCGCGGATTTCGTCAGCCGATCATTATCGTGTCAGCCAACGCAAGCGAGGATGAGTCGAACTCTGTGGAAGCCGTTCGCTATCACGATGGCTACCTAATCAAACCCATTCGACTGGACAACATCCTCGATCAGCTTGCATACCATCTTGACCTGACCTGGTGTCATTGCGCGGCCGAGCAAATTTCTACCCCCACTCCAACCGCAGATTCGACCCGGCTAGTTGACGAGCTCGCTTACTGGGCGGAACTCGGCGCCCTTGAGAAGGTTCGAAAAATTTTCTCAGAAATTGAACGACGCCGGCTTGTCGACGAGTCTGCGCTGCGCAGATTACGCGCGCGCATAGAGTTGGTGGACCTTGCGCAAATCACTCAAATCCTCAAGGTGCCGGCTCCATGAACGCAGTGACTCCGCAAAAGAACCTGGTGCTGGTTGTCGACGATTCGCCGGACACACTGAGCCTTCTGAATGACGTATTGGAGGCTCAAGGAATCACAACACTGGTTGCCCTTGAAGGGAGTCAGGCGCTGCGTATCGCGCACAGGATAGTGCCTGACCTGATCCTTCTTGATGCCGTCATGCCGCAACTGGACGGATTTCAAACCTGTATCCAGCTAAAAGCGACACCGGAACTGCGCAATGTACCTGTGATTTTCATGACTGGATCTACTGACACCACCAGCGTAATCAAAGCATTTCAGGCGGGGGGCGTGGACTATGTTACCAAACCGGTCAATCCCCTCGAATTGCTGGCACGAATCCGTGTACACCTGGCCAATGCCAAAATCATGTTGAGCGCCCAGTCGGCATTGGACAGCGCTGGCCAGAATATATGTGCCATCAACTCCGATGCGGAACTTATGTGGGCAACGCCGCAAGCCGTTCGAGCACTGGAAGTACGCGGAGTTGCGGAGTGGTTACCGGCAGCTGCACGCAGTGCTATCCGGCGCTGGCTGAGCCACTGTCCTGTAGAAGGAGGTCATGTAGAAATGGAGATACATAATGAAATTATAAAATTCCAGCTTTTACGCCAGAATCCCACCGGTGAAATCCTGTTACAACTTCAGTGCCATGCAGAACTCGACGAAATAGCAGCGCTACGGCATCGCTATCCGTTGACACAACGCGAAGCGGAAGTTCTTGTCTGGCTTGCACAGGGAAAGACCAACCGGGAGATCGGGCAGATTCTGGAATTGAGTCCCCGAACGGTCAACAAGCATCTGGAGCAGATATTTAAAAAGGTAGGTGTGGAAAACAGGACAACAGCAGCTGCTCAGGTAGTGTCGCTGCTGCGCAAAGTGCGCTCATGAAGCCCTGTTCGAAGGCGGGTCAGAAATAAAGTCGATCCAGATATTCCCGTGCTATGTGGCTCCAGTCAAATCGACGGGCTGCAGCAGCGTTTTTTATTTCCTTGAAAGCCGCCGGATCGTTTTGCATCAATGTCAACGCAGCATCGAAGCGTTCCAGCATTGAAACCACTTGTCGCTCGCCACTTACGCCAGAAAATAAAAAACCATCGACATTGTCGCGAATAGTATCGTTCAGCCCACCCACGCGATGTGCCAGACAGGGCTGGCCTGCTCGCATTGCAAGCATCTGGCTAATACCGCACGGTTCATAGGAACTGGGCATGACAAACAGATCCCCCGAGCAGTAGAGCATGTCCGCGACCTCACTGGAGAACCCTTGTAAATAAATCAGATTCTTGCGTTGAGCGCTGACCTCCGTGAAAAACCGTTCGTAGTCCTCCTGGCCGGTTCCGAGGACCACCATGATGCCTTGGCTTCCGGTTTTTACCTCGAGCTGATCTAACAGATGTACCAGCGCCGGTTGATAATGGTCTTGATAGATCACCGAGTGATGGAGCAATCTTACTTTTTGCTCGGTCAATCTGCCGACCGACGAAAGCATTAAATATTTCCCTTTTTTGGCAGCCCATTCCCGGATTCTCTGCTGGGCAATCCAGTGTGCACTCTGCATTGTCGCTTCTTTCGCCATCCAGCCGAGCAACGCATTGTGCATCGCTTCTACCAATTGCGCCTTGCCCGCAGGCCGATATTTTCTTTTAGGGTACTCGCAGCCATTGAGAATGCCGACCAAACGGTGTTGCTTCGCTGCAGTCGCCAGGTCACCTTCCAGCCCTTCGCCTCCATACTTGAAGCTGGGCGGATCACTTGGCTCCTGAATCTCTTGCGCATAAGTTGGAGACACTGCGTGAACACGCGTACACAACTGGATAGCGGCGCGCATGGGGTTGAAACAATGCGTGACGCGAGGATCGCAAATCGCGGCACGATCATAGCGCAGAAATGGAAACCAGGCTTCCAGTGAGGACGCGTCTCCCGCGAATGGTCGAATTCCCTGAATAGCCAGATTGTGCACCGAATACACGGTGGGGATATTTTTCAGGCGCGCAAAATGCGGAGAATATTCTCTTAAGACAGAAACAATTGCGGCGTGCCAGTCATGCAGGTGCAGGATATCTACCGGACCAAAACTCTCATTGAGAATGGCCTGGCCGCATGCGGCGGAAAAAAGCGCGAATTTCGTGGCATCGGTTGCGAAAGGCCGGGACGGCGGATCATTGCAATAAATATTTCCGGCACCATTTGGATAAAACCCGGGATGGTGCAATACCCAGTTGAACACGCCCGGCGCGCCTGGCTCATCAAAAAAGGAAGCGGCTTCATCGGAGTCTGCTTCCGCAAACAGCGCATAGAGCGAAACGTCGGTCACTGCGCTGCCGAATTCTACCGGAAAATGCGAAACGCGCCGCGCATGGGGTAGAAGATGAAGATGTCCATACGACGGAATAATACAGTGCACAGTGCAGCCGTGATCCACCAGCGCGCGGGGTATATCTCTCACGACATCGCCAATTCCACCGACTTTCGCACGTGGTAAAGCGTCGTTTTCCGACGCGATCATTACAATATTTCTGGGCATAAACTCAACAGGATGGTTGGAAGATCAATTCGCACAGATCTTCCTTCTTGTTATGTGGTGGGTGGGTTAGCGTCAGCGCGACATTCCCGGTTACAGTGGCAGACCAGTTTTATCTGGCGCCCCCTCGTTGGCCAAGCATCTCGGGCGTAACGAGTGTGATTCCCTTGGGAGTCACCCGGAAACCATTGGCCCGATCCTGGTCATGATCATACCCAATCTCCATGCCTTTCGGAATTTCACAGGCCCGATCAATGATGGCGCGGCGTATCTTGGCGTAACGGTTGATAATCACTTCTGGCAAAATCACCGACTCTTCAGTCGTCGTGTATGAGTGCACACGTACATCAGAGAAAAGTAGAGATTTACGTACTCGACCACCGGAGATAATGCAGCCTCCCGAGATTGTCGAATCCACTGCGTAACCGCGTCGACCTTCATCATCGAAAACGAACTTGGCAGGCGGTAACTGTGCCTGATAGGTCCAGAGTGGCCAGGACCGGTCGTACAGGTTGAGCATCGGAGTCGGCGAAACCAGATCCATATTCGCCTCCCAGAAAGCATCGAGGGTTCCTACATCCCGCCAATAGGCCTGCTTGTCATCCGCGTCCCGGAACCGAAACGCATAGACTTTGTCCTTTTTGATAATCGAAGGAATGATGTCTTTGCCAAAATCATGTTCAGAATTCGGATCTCTCGCATCTTTTTCTAGAAGTTCAAGAAGATATTCTGTATTGAACACGTAGTTTCCCATGGAGGCGAGGCAATAATCGTCATTACCGGGGATGGGAGACGGGTGTTCCGGCTTTTCGTCAAAGCGGAGAATCCGGTCGTCAGCGTCCACGGTCATGACGCCGAATGCTTTCGCCGCTTCTCCCACCGGAACCTCGACACAGGAAACCGTAAGTCCTGAGCCGTTTTCGACATGAAACGCAAGGATCTGCCCGTAGTCCATGTGATAGATGTGATCACCCGAAAGTACCATTACGTATTTCGGATTGGCCGCCCGGATGATATCCAGATTCTGATAAAGCGCATCCGCCGTACCCTGATACCAGTTCGGGGAATTACGCTGGGAAGCAGGCAATACTTCGACATATTCTCCCAGCTCCCGCTTGAAATGACTCCAGCCTACCTGGATATGCCTGATGAGTGAATGAGCTTTATATTGCGTCAACACCCCCACCTGACGAATACCCGAGTTTATGCAATTGGATAACGGGAAATCGATGATTCTGAACTTTCCACCGAAATACAGTGCAGGTTTTGCGCGCCAATCCGTCAGCTCGTAGAGACGGCTCCCGCGCCCTCCGGCCAATATCAGGGCAAGTGTATCTTTCGTCAGTCGGCTGACGAAACGCGGGCTGAATTTATCTGCGGGCTTGGACATGATTTACCTTTAAGAATACGTACGTGGGTATCACAAATACTATTGCCGACACCTGTGGACTGCAACCGCACTACTCTGCTTCAGCTGCATTCCAGAATTCCAGTCAACTCTCTGAACACAATGGCACGCTCAAAGAACTTTCCATATTTCTTTCGCGTATTGACGGATCGTGTTGTCGCTGGAGAAACCTCCGCTGGCAGCGGCATTGAGGATGCTCATTTTCACCCATTGTTCTTGATCTGCATAGGCTTTGCCGGCCATTTGCTGCGCATTTATGTAACTGCGGAAATCTGCAGCTACCATCCACGGATCATTTTCATTGCGGATGGCTGCCGCGACCGGATCAAAAATGCCTGGTTCAAACAGATTGAAGTGACCGCATTCAAGTAACTGCATCACCCGCCGCAAATCCTGGTCCCGAGCGATAATGTCGTATGGACGGTTTGACTGCCGAAAGCTTGCGATCTGCTCCTCTCGCAATCCGAATAGAAAAAAGTTTTCCTCGCTAACTGCCTGCAGAATTTCAATATTGGCACCATCATATGTTCCGATGGTTACAGCTCCATTCATCATGAACTTCATATTCCCGGTGCCAGATGCTTCTTTTCCCGCCGTTGAGATCTGTTCAGAAAGATCTGTTCCGGGACATACGATTTCCATGCTGGACACCCGGTAGTTAGGCAGAAACACCATTTGTAACAGCGGGCGAACGGCGGGATCATTGTTGACGACCATGGCTATGTTATTGATCAGCTTGATGATCAATTTCGCCATGGTATAGCCGGGCGCCGCTTTACCTCCTATGATCACACAGCGAGGCTGCATATCTTTAGTGTCACCACGTTTTATCCGGTCGTACAGATGGATCACGTGAAGCGCATTGAGCAACTGTCGCTTGTACTCGTGTATACGCTTGACCTGTACGTCGAACATGCTTTCAACATTGAAGGCTATACCGCACTGGGCTTCCACCAGATGCGCGACCCGCTCCTTGTTCTCCTGCTTGATCTGACGCCAGCGTTTGTGAAATTCGCCATCGTTGGCATAATCACGCAGCCGGTTGATGCGCTGAAGGTCCGTGATCCAGCCTTCGCCGATGGTCTCGTTCAACAAATCTGCCAACTGGCGGTTACAGTGTCCCAACCATCGCCTCGGTGTGACCCCGTTGGTTTTATTGTTGAATTTCTCCGGCCACATTTCGTAAAAATCCTTGAATAGCTGCCGCTGCAACAGCGCGGAATGCAGAGCGGCGACCCCATTGACGGAAAAGCTTCCCACGATTGCCATAAACGCCATCCGAACTTGCGGCTCGTGTCCTTCTTCGATCAGGGACATGCGCTGTTGTCGTGCGGTGTCACCTGGCCAGCGCAATGCCACCTCAGCAAGAAAACGGGCATTGATTTCGAAAATGATATCCAGGATCCGCGGCAGCAGAAATTTCATAAGCCTGACAGACCAGCGTTCAAGCGCTTCCGGAAGGAGTGTATGGTTGGTATATGCCATGGTGCTGGTGGTGATTTCCCACGCCTCCTCCCATTCGAGATGATGCTCGTCCATCAACAATCGCATCAACTCCGGAACCGCGAGAGTAGGATGCGTATCATTCAGCTGAAAGCAGTGTTTCTGCGAAAAATTGGAAAAATCTCCACCATGAGTTGCACCCCATTGATCGAGGATATCCTGCAGGCTTGCAGAGGCCAGGAAGTACTGCTGCCTTAGCCGCAATTCCTTTCCGTTTTCGCTTGCGTCATTCGGATACAGCACCATGGTTATCTGCTCGGCCTGGTTCTTGGCCGCAACCGCTTCTGCATAATCACCCTGATTGAATTCATCCAGATCAAACTCGTCGGTGGCGGCGGACTTCCACAATCTGAGCGTATTAACGACACCATTACGATACCCCGGAATGGGAATATCGTAAGGCACCGCCAGCACGTCGTGCGTACCTGACCATCTGACGAACATCTGGCCATTTTCATTTGCATAATATTCCGTGTACCCGTAGAACTTGACGCGGCGAGTCAAGTCGCCCCGCTCTATCTCCCACGGCGTACCCTCCCGCAGCCAGTGATCCGGACTTTCGACCTGCCTTCCGCCTTCTATGCGCTGATGGAACATTCCGTATTCATAACGTATTCCATAACCTGTCACCGGCAAATTGAGGGTGGCGCAGCTGTCCAGAAAACACGCAGCCAGCCGGCCAAGTCCGCCATTGCCCAGTCCCGCGTCGAGCTCAGTCTCCCGCAATTCTTCCAGCGACGTGCTGAATTCGACCAGCGCCTGCCGAAGACCATCCTCCAGATCCAGGTTCATCACCGTATTATTAAGGGTTCGACCCAGAAGAAATTCCAACGACAGGTAAAAGACCTTTTTAGGCTGGCTTTCATGCTCGCTCTGCCGAGAGGCTCGCCAGGCGTCTACAAGCCGGTCTCTTGCGGTAAGTGCGGCAGCCTGAAGCAAATAGCCCGTAATCGGAGGCGAGTCCATCCTGCCGAGGGTGATATTGTAATGTCTGCGCAAATCGGTCCGTAATGCGGCAGCATCTCTGCCCAGAAGCAGCGGATCGGATTTTTTTTTGCTCATGGTGTACGCCCTTACAATGTCATGAATTTCAGAATCAGGCTCATACAGGAACTTCCAATTTCATCGACTACATGCGATCCGCACCGTGCCATTTTCACGAATTGACAGAGGGACTTTCTTTGCCGATCTCGCAAAAGTTCGATAATCCATAAAGGACTACCATGGACTTGTCCTGCACGCTGAGGCGCTTTTCCAATTCTACAAAACGCTCTTCTGGCAGGCCGTCTTCGGTGGTGGTATCGAGTAAAGCTACCCATTGCCATCCTGTTGGCAGGGCAAAGCCTTGGGCTTCATCACCCGAATTGTAGAGGATCAGCAAGCAATGTACGCACCGCGCATTTACCACTGATTCAAGCATCCAGCCCAGCGTCGTGGCATCGGGTCTTGACCACTCCTCGGTTTTCATCGGCTCGCCGTTCTGGTTGTACCAGTGTATGTTGTAGCCGGCCTTTTTAACCTGGTCTTCCGGTTTATGGATGTAAAAACGGCTTCGAAGCAATGGAAACTCGCGGCGGATTCTGATGACATTGCGGACGAAATCCCGTAATTTCCAATGGCTTTCCCCGAGACTGCCCCAGTCTATCCACGTAGTTTCGTTATCCTGACAATAAGCATTATTGTTACCTTGCTGGGAATGACCGATTTCATCACCCGCCAACAGCATTGGCGTGCCCTGACTCAATAGCAGGGTGGCCAGAAAATTCCGTTGCTGACGCTTGCGCAGTGTTTCGATTCGCTGATTCTTTGTCGGCCCTTCCACCCCGAAATTGAAACTGAAGTTCGTGTGGTGCCCGTCGTTATTGTCTTCCTTGTTCGCATGATTATGCCGCTGGTTATAGCTGACCAGATCCCTCAAGGTGAAACCATCATGACTGGTAACAAAGTTGACGCTTGCCGAAGGCTTTCTCCGGTTATGCTCGAACAGATCACTTGAGCCGTGGATACGCCGCGCGAATTCAGGCAGCATCGCAGCATCGCCGCGCCAGTATCGTCGGACCGTATCCCGGTAACGATCATTCCATTCAGACCACCCCGGCGGGAAATTACTGAGCTGGTACCCTCCGGGACCGATATCCCATGGCTCCGCTATCATCTTTTTAAGGTTGAGAACCGGATCCTGCCTGACTGCATCGAAGAACCCTCCAAAAAGGTCGAACCCGCTCGCTTCGCGACCCAGCACCGGTGCGAGGTCGAAGCGGAAACCGTCGACCCCCATGGTGTGTCCCCAGTACCGGAGACTGTCCATCACCATCTGCAGAACGCGCGGATGCTTCACATTGACCGTATTGCCACACCCCGTGTCATTGACGTAATACCGTGCGTCACTCGCTTGCAGGCTGTAATAGGACTTGTTATCGATTCCGCGGTAACTGAGAGTCGGCCCCAGATGATTACCTTCGGCGGTGTGGTTGTAAACCACATCAAGTATGACTTCCAGGCCCGCCTCGTGGAATGCATCCACCATGGTACGGAATTCTTCGATTCCATTTCCTTTGAGATAGGACCCGTGGGGTGTAAAAAAGCTGAGGGTATTGTAACCCCAGTAATTCACCAGATTGCGCTTTACCAGAAAGTGCTCGTCAATGAATGCATGTACGGGCAGCAGCTCGATCGACGTTACACCCAGATCAACCAGATAATCGATGACACAGGGCTGTGCTAAACCCAGATAGGATCCACGCAAGTCGGCAGGCAGCTTTTCCTGCAGTTTGGTGTAGCCACGTACCTGGGTTTCATAGATGATCGTGTCATTCCATGCAATGGGATTGATCATGGGCTGGAGCGGTTGCTGATAGTCCACCACCACGCATTTGGGCATAAACCGGGCATTATTGCGGCGATCAAATGACAGGTCTTGCGACGGATCAGACAGATTGTAGGCGTAGTGCTCACTAGACCAGCGAAACGTCCCGGACAGCTGCTTTGCGTAGGGATCTATCAAAAGTTTGTGATGGTTGAAACGATGGCCATTTTTCGGATCATAAGCGCCGTAAACCCGGTAGCCGTATAGCTGCCCCCCTTTGATTTCATCTACCCAGACGTGCCAAACATCCTCCGTTCTTTCGCGAAGTTCAATGCGGACTGTTTCCCGCGTTCCACTTTCATCAAACAGGCACAGCTCCACTTTCTCGGCGTGATGTGAGTAAAGCGCAAAATTGACCCCCGTCCCCGCGACGGTTGCGCCCAGCGGATATGGATAACCGTCATTGACCCTGTATTTGCCACTACTCACATTTACCCACCCTGACCACCCCAAATATCCACTTACTTTTTCCCCCATGCCCGCACAACCGCCGGCATGGCGATGTGTGGTACGAAAGCGCAGGTCGAGGCGCATCCGACGGGTTGACTGGAGCTACCTGCCAACCCAATATTTTCCATCTCACCATTCCATTCTTGTATTAAGGTTTTTCCGTACTCGAAGCCTGCCATTCCAATATTATCGTCGACAATGGCGGCAATGTCAGGGTAACCGACCATTCCCGGCCGCGGTCGGGAATAGGTTCCGCCGATACGCCGCCGCTATTGCCGCGATTCTGGCCACCGTATATTTCTGCGTCCGTGTTGAGCACTTCTCGATAGAAGCCGGCTGAGAGAACCCCCAGCCGATAATGTTCCCGGACTACAGGTGTCATGTTACTGATAATCAGCACATGCCGAGCGTGCCTGTCTTTTCGCACGAATGCGAATATGGAATTATGCCGGTCATCCGCCTCAATCCATTCGAATCCGTTCGGCTCGGAATCCAGCGTGTGCAGCGCAGGTTGACGCCGATACAGCTCGTTAAGATCCTGAACCAGCCGTTGCATGCCCTTATGATAGTGGATTTCCAACAAGTGCCAATCGAGACTGCTGTCATGGTTCCACTCCCGCCCTTGGGCAAACTCGCCGCCCATAAACAACAGCTTTTTGCCGGGATGCGCCCACATGTACCCGAAATATGCTCTCAGGTTCGCAAATTTCTGATCGCCGTCCCCGGGCATCCGGTCCAGCAACGACCGCTTGCCGTGGACAACTTCGTCATGACTCAACGGTAAAATAAAGTTTTCGTTAAACGCATAAAGAAAGCTGAATGTCAGATCGTGATGATGATAGCGCCGGTGAATCGAGTCGATACCCATATACCTCAGCGTGTCATTCATCCAGCCCATGTTCCATTTATATCCGAATCCAAGTCCGCCAAGATAGACCGGGTGAGACACCCCGGGCCAGGCAGTGGATTCTTCCGCGATCATGGTAACGTCTGGAAATTTTTCATAAACCCGCTCATTGACCCGTTTTAGAAGATCAATAGCTTCAAGATTTTCGCGCCCACCGTAATGATTAGGTATCCATTGTCCTTCCTGGCGACTGTAGTCCAGATATAGCATCGAAGCGACAGCGTCAACGCGCAGCCCGTCAATATGGAACTTGTCGAACCAGTAAAGCGCGTTGGAGAACAAAAAATTTGCTACTTCCTTGCGACCATAGTTGTAAATAAATGTATTCCAATCCGGATGAAACCCCTGCCGCTCATCTGCATGCTCATAAAGCGGTGTACCATCAAACTTCGCAAGCCCGTGACCATCCGACGGAAAATGCCCCGGGACCCAATCAACAAAGACGCCAATGCCCGTCTGATGACAGCGATCAATAAAATATTTAAAATCTTGCGGATCGCCAAAACGAGATGTCGGCGCGTATAGCCCCACAGGCTGATAACCCCATGAGCCGTCGAACGGAAATTCGCTTATGGGCATTAATTGTATATGGGTAAAACCCATTTCTTTCACATAAGGTATTAATTCGCTGGCAAGCTCGCGATAACTTAAATATCGATTTGATTCCTCCATTTTGCGGCGCCAGGAACCAAGATGTACTTCATAGATTGACATCGGATTCTCGCGGTCCGCTTGCCCTTTGCGATTATTCATCCAGTCGCCATCCGACCAGGAATAATCGTTCAAATCAACCACCCGGGAGGCATTACCGGGCAGGTTTTCCGTGCTGAAACCATACGGATCCGCTTTGTGAGGAAGCACATGACCATCACTTGATTTGATCTCGTATTTGTATAACACACCTATTTCCAGTCCTGGAATAAATAATTCCCAGACGCCGCTGGGAACAAGCCGACGCATAATATGCTGACGTCCGTCCCAGAAGTTAAAATCCCCCACAACTGAAACGCGTTTCGCATTCGGTGCCCACACGCAGAAACGGACACCCTTGACGCCGTCGATCTCAAATAGCTGCGCGCCCATCCATTCGTAAAGCTTCTCGTGGGTGCCCTCCCCCAGAAGATACAGATCCCCTTCCCGAACAGTAGAACCGAAGCGATACGGATCCTCTTTTACCACCGTGAAATTCCCGAACTGGATACGCAGTCGGTAGCTGAACCTGTGACTCGACCGAATTAAAGCCGCGAAAACACCCTCTCCGAACGCTTCCAGTTCGACAATCAAATTCTCCGATCCGGGCTCGACCACTTCTACGCGGTCAGCGCCGGGTAAAAACGCGCGCAATACGAATTCTCCACTTCCCCATTCGTGCAAGCCAAGCAGACCAAAAATATCTTCAGCATCTGCGTATTTCAGCAAATCGACCTGCTTTGGAATCACGATTGATGGTGCAGATTTCTGCTTCTGGTTAGGTTTCACACGTAAATCCTTAACATTCGCCAGTTATTTTTGGTCTGCCTTGAGAACGGATATAAACGTTTCCGCGCCTGGCATACCCTCATTAATCTGTAATCCAGTTTCGCCGCGCATGAGACTTGCAAACCGCGCAACCGCTATAGCGATATAAGCCCCGCTAACTAGACCTCCGTTCTGCCGCTATGACCTGCAACAAGGCTTGTACCTGACTATCACCCATAAGGATCTCGAGCGGTACTGCCAGTTTTCTCTGCCAGTTCGGATATTCGGTACTTGTCCCCGGTACATTGACAGGGTCTTCAAGCAACTCCAGATCTTCCAGCTGCGCGACAAACAGCTGCGAGGAACACTGACTGACGCCATGCAAAATGGCAGCCGCCAACTCGCGCGTCATCGGGCTATTCATTAACTGCTCAACGGACTCACGTTCGATTAGCCGCATTGATAGCAGCCACCGTAGTAGACGGCGCTTTTCCAGCTGACGTTGATCCAGCACCACCGAATAGTCGGCGCCCTCTTCCAGCAGGTGCAGGCTTTGCCTCAATTCCAGGTCCGAACCCACCCACCAGCTGGCCAGAGTTGGTACATCATGGTTCGTCAGCATTGCCAGCGAATGTGACTCATAGGCGTCGTGTGCCTTGAAGTCACCGCTTTCCGCTTTTTCAAAATAAAACAATTTGTTTGTGAAAATGTTGGACTTTAAGAGTGCCTCCCTGAATTCCTGCGGCACTACACCCATGTCTTCGCCGATGACCAAACATTGATGTCGGACACTCTCGAGCTTTAGTAATCCCAGCAGTTCGCGGAAAGGGTAATATACATAGGCCCCGTGATCCGCGGTATGCCCTGGAGGACACCACCAAAGCCGCATTAAACTCATGGCATGATCAATACGAAGAGCGCCGCAATGCGCCATATTCGCGCGCAGAAGAGAGATGTAATGCTCGAATTTGGTTGACCTCAGCGTGGAGGGATCCATGGGCGGCAAGCCCCAGTTCTGGCCTTTTTCAGCGAGCGGGTCCGGAGGTGCTCCAACTGCGGCTTCTCGACGAAACAGATGAAGATTGGTTTCTATCTCAGCTCCACCTCCATTCGCTCCAACAGCCAGATCCCGCATCAAACCAACGGACATTCCGGAACTGATTGCCAGTTTCTGACAGCTGTCCAACTGCTCTGTAGCGATCCACTGGAGATAAGCATGAAACGCCATGGATTCCGCAAAGTCGGTATTCAAGCGCGACTTTTGCTCTTCCGACAATGACCCGTATTCAAGATCGGTCTCCGTGGTCACCGCCTGATACAGACAAAATTCCTGCAGCACCTTGCCTCTTTCCCTTTTGAAGTTATTGAACCGGCTCAATCTGGTGTCATTAGGAGGAGATTTTTGAAATCGGGCGAACATTTCCTTTAATACCCGTAACTTCAACTGACTGACAGGACCGTAAGCGACTCTTTCGCTGTTCCGGGCGGCCTGAATTTCGCCCTCCAATGCGTCGCGATCCAGAGTAAAGTCCGGTTCGACTTCGGGATCGATGTACAACGGATTAAGGAAACGGCGATCCGACGGACTGTAGGGGCTGAAATGGGTATCGACAGGATTACATAATGCATGGAGCGGATTCAGGCCGATCATGGCTGCCCCCGCCTTCGCCGCCTCTGTAACTAACAGTTTGAGATCGGTGAAATCGCCAATTCCCCAGTTACGACCAGATCTGATGGTATAAAGCTGTACAATCAACCCCCAGCGTCGGGCGCCTTCGACAACCCAGGAGGGGGTATAGGCCTGGGCAGGAACGACAACAAATACCGCATCTGCGCCTCTCGATTCTGCCGACCCGAGCTCAGCAGAAACCTTCCCGCCCGCGCCCTCTCTCGTTTTTCGGACTTGCAGCCGGTGGTAGCCCAGGGGCAATTCAAGTGGCAGATGGATGGCACGGCGGCTAAAACGAATGCCGTCGTGGAGATAATTGCCAACTTCGACACAGTGAGCAGGTAAGAACTCGAAGGATACCAGTTCACCGTTTTCAAAACGGAGTTCGGCCTGATAGACGGAATCGATCTCCTCCGGACGTAAATTCAGATCAAAGTCACAGCCGTCAGATGCGGCTTCTGCGATAATAAAAGGCGAGAGCCAATTCATCCAGGGAGCTACATCCAACTCGTAACTTTGCTGCTCGATCACTCCCGGCGCGTCGACATCCACCCCCATTGCCTTTAACAAGCCGACGCAATTATCCAGGGAGACACTGATTTCATCGCCCCGATAATTGATATACGTCTTTGAAATTCCGCGCCAATAAAGCAACTTATCCAGATTTTGCATACAAATGATCCAGGACTAGGCTAACAGTCAGATTCACATAGGTGAGGTGACACCACTGTCGGAGTGGTTTACTCCGAATCGGCGCAATTGGATCCATCCACAAGCGCCGTCCGAGTCAATGGATACTTTGCACGAATGGCAAAAGAACTTCCTTGCTGTTGACCGCGCTGGCAGATTGAATAATCGGTTCAACTCTACCGCATTTGCACAGACCGATTGAAGAAAAAAATGCAGAAAAGTTAAAGTCTTGAATCACTGAAGCGATCAAGCGCCGGGCCCTGCAGACAAAAATCTGTTTTGAATGGAATACCGCTACGACTGATTCGAAGATCCGGATCAATTCGACTGCCAGTGCCCGCTCTGACCAACATAAACAGCGGCCTGGAGTTTAGCCGCTACCGTACTTCGAAGGGATTTACATACTGCTCTTCAAATAATCCTCCGCCATGCGGGCAACGGCTGAGTTAGCAGAATTGGCAACTTCCCGAAGAAGCTTTTCAGCCTGTTTTTTCTCGCCCAGCATGTCGTGCACCTTGCCGAGTTTGAATTTGGCCTCGTCAACTTTCTGGTGTGATGGAAACTCAGAGATCATTCGACTGAACCACACTTTCGAATTCGGTAGGTCTTCCTTCTGAAGATAAATCTGCCCGAGCCAATATTGCGCATTGGCCGAATAATTACCCCGGGGATACACCTTCAGGTACTGTTGCAAGGCTTCTATACCTGCGTCGAATTTTTTCTGCTTCAATACCAGATCGATGGCATCCCGGTAAGCGGTTAATTCCTCGGCAGGCATGCTTTGCACAGCGGCCGCGTCATCGACTACTGATGGGGTATCTGAAGGACCGGCTCTGACGGGCTGGGATGAGGGAGGCGCCCCGGTGATCTGGCTAATGCGTCGGTCCAGATCAACGTAATCGTCCAGCCTCTGCTGCTTTAGCCGCCGCAGTTCGTAGGATTGCTCCTCTACAAGTCCTCTTAACTCCAGAACCTCTTCCTGAAGGGCTTGAACCTGGAAAAATAGCTCGGATTCAATCGACATCGGAGCAGGATTGCCACTGTTTCCATCTGTGGACCGATTGTCACGAGCTGGAGTGATCGGCTGGGAATCAACAATTCGGGCCTGACCACTCGCAGAAGAAGCCACCACGACGAGCATGGCGGCAATAGCGCTTTTATACATAATCGAATTAGACTCGATAGTTATTTAAGCTCAACTCGGCGGTTTTTGGACCATGCAAACTCGCTGCTTCCAAGCTCTACGGGGCGTTCTTCACCATAGCTGATGGTTTCGAGCTGAGAACGACTGACACCCTGCAACACCAGAAAGTCACGGACCGCATTGGAACGACGCTCTCCGAGAGCCATGTTGTATTCACGACTTCCACGCTCATCGGCATGCCCTTCGAGGCGGGCAGAACGAGATGTTGCTTTGAGATCCTCGGCGTGGACCAGCAACGCTGAACGAGCTTCGGGGGTCAACACTGCGGAGTCAAACTCGAAATGAAACACGTTATCCACATTTTCCATGCCGTCGACGTCTGAAACGAACACTTCGTCACTACCGACGCCTTGGCCTGCCTCTACACCTTCAGTTGTCTCGATCGGCTCTTCCACGTCTTCTGCAGTGCGATTGCTGGAGCAACCAGCGAGAACACCCATAACCATGGACAGGACGAGTAAGGATTTTAGTGGTTTTAACATTTGTGCACTCCCAATGAGCATTGATGAAGGTTGTCTATGATAACGATTATTTTTCAAAGTACTGCCATTTCCGAGTACTGATTATTGTGGTCCGGGAAAAGGTGACCAAGCAGGTTCTCGCACGTCACCTTGCTTTGATGGCAAGCGAAATTTGGCACCTGCATCCAGGGACACGGCACCTAGCACTCCCTTGTCCTGGTATTTCGTCGCATATAATAGCATAGCTCCATTTGGAGCGACGGTTGGGGATTCGTCAAGCCCCGTTTCCGTCAGGATTCGCATGTCTCCTGATTTAAGGTCTTGTAATGCAATATGGAAGATACCTTCACGCCGATGAACCATGACGAGACTTTTTCCGTCCGGAGAAAGTCGGGGTCGCGCGTTATAGTCGCCCTCAAACGTAACTCGTTCCACTCTTTTGTTACTGATATTGACCTGATAGATCTGCGGACTTCCCCCCCGGTTTGATGTAAACACCAGTGACTTGCCGTCGGCGGTCCAATTAGGTTCTGTATCAATGGAAAAATGGTTGGTGATACGCTGAAGGGCCCCGGAAGCGAGGTTCAAGGTATAAATTTCGGGATTTCCGTCCTTCGAAAGCACGATTGCCAGACTTGAATTGTCGGGCGACCACGAAGGTGCACCGTTCAGGCCTTTGAAATTGGTCACTTGGGTTTTCTTGCCGGTCGCAAGATCCTGGACAAAAACCGCCGGCCTGGATGTCTCGAAAGAGACGTATGCAACGTGCTTCATGTCGTTAGACCATGACGGCGACAATATAGGCTCACTGGACTTGAAAAGTGCGCGTTCGCGCGCCCCGTCCGCATCGGCATACATTAACCGATATCGTCCGGGTCCCGGTACCTTCAGATCTTCAACGTAAACAATCTTGGTGGAAAATGCGCCACGTATCCCGGTGATGCTTTCATAGACAGCATCGCTGACCACGTGGGCCAGATCCCGCAGTTGCGTGAGCCCGCCGCTGACCTTCTTCTGAAACACCTTGCGCTGCGCCAGAACATCATACAGCTCAAACTGCAGATCGTAATTTCCTCCATTAGCAGTGAGTTGACCTACTACCAGATATGACGCTCCGAGCACCCGCCAGTCTCGATAGAAAACTTCTGCTTCCCCCTTGGGCATTGACAGCATGTCTTTCTTGTCAATCGGCCGAAACAATCCGCTTCGCAGAAGATCGCTCGCAACTATTTCCTGCAGATCCTCAGGTAAGCCATTTGTACCCGCAAAAGGTACGACTGCGACGGGCGTGGGGTTGTCGCTTCCCTGCGTGATCTCGATTGTCAGGCCTGCATGCGCATGGAGGCTGAAACTGAGTACGAAACAAACAAGTGAGGCTATTACTAATTTCACTGTCTAAGATCCTGTGGATTGAATACCAGTCGAAGTTCGCGGTAATACCGCTCAAATACTTCAGGGCGCATTTCCTTGATCTCCGGAAATTGCTCTGACTTTGTCACCGCCTGCACCGCCGATCGATCAAATTGGTCGTTGCCGCTACTACGGGCGATATCAACACCGACAACTCTGCCCGTGGGGACGAGCCGTATGAGCAGTTCGCACTGCATACCCTTGCGCGCAGATGGCGGCCGGCTCCAGTTCATTTCAATGCGCTGCCGTATGGCCCCTATGTAACTCTGCGCTGCGGTAGCGTACTCCGTTTCCGCCAAGGCATTCTGCTCTTCCGACAACGCCTCCTCAAAAGCTTCCTGCTGTATACGGATTTGCTCAAGCTTTTTCTTTTCTTCTTCGGCCCGAGCTTGCTTTGCAGCTTCTTCGCGGGCGCGTTTTTCGGCTTCCTCTTTGGCTTTTTTCTCTGCAGCCTGCTTTTTTTCCGCCGCTATGCGCGCTTGTTTGTCGGCTTCTTCCTTGCGTTTCAGAGCCTGCTGTCGACGCGCCTCCTCCTGTCTCTTGAGTTCGGCCTGCTTGCGTTGCTCTTCCAGCTGCTTCTGTAGCTTTTCTTCTTCACGTTTTTTTGTAAGGTCCACTATTTGCCGCTGCGGGGGTGCCGGTTTTGCCTGGGCCTCCAGTTGCACCAGCTTGGCCTGTACGTAACTGGGCTTCTTCACGGGTTCTTTTTTTTCCGATATCGGCCACCCCACGAGGACACTTGCGACCACTATCGCATGGAGCGTCAGACTTACCATAAAGGGGAAGCCGTAGCTGTCCCAGAAAGACCCCATCAGAATTCACAGCTCCGGAGTGTCGGTGACCAGGCCAACCGACGGGGCCCCGGCCGCCTGCAGCTCCGCCATCAAGGACACCACAGCGCCATAAGGAACCGCCGTATCCCCCCAGACCAGCACTGGAGTCTTCGGTTTCTGTCTTAAAATCTTGCTGACACTGTCCATAATTTCTTTTACAGGTCGCGGTTGTTCTGGATCGCCTGCGACGTTCAGATAGTAGGTTCCGTCGGCCTTGACGGACACAATGACTGGTTCATCTTCAGTTTCTTCGATCGGCGTTGAGGCCGCCTGAGGCAGCTCAACTTTGACCCCCTGCATCAATAATGGGGCTGTCACCATAAAAACCACCAGTAAAACCAGCATAACGTCGATGTAGGGAACGACATTGATTTCGGCCATGGCCTTGCGTCTACCGATTTTCGCCATGATTGCGCCCTAACCCGTATGAATCTGCCGATGCAATATAGAAGAGAACTCTTCCGAGAACGTCTGATAGTTGGAGACGAGCAGATCAGCCCTTGCCGCGAATTTGTTATATGCGAGTACCGCAGGAATCGCAGCAAACAGTCCCATTGCTGTAGCGACGAGCGCTTCGGATATGCCCGGTGCCACCGTTGCCAGAGTCGCTTGCTGGACAGTGGCCAGATTCCGGAATGAGTTCATGATGCCCCACACTGTCCCGAAAAGTCCGATGTAGGGGCTTACCGAGGCCACACTGGCGAGGAAGGGAAGATTCGCTTCGAGCTTTTCCTGTTCGCGCGCCAGAGCGACCCGCATGGCACGCTGTGTGCCTTCCATCACAGCGTCCCTATCCGTATTCCCCTGTTGCCTGAGTCGCGAAAACTCTTTGAAACCGGCACGAAAGATACTTTCTATTCCCTCCGCTGAAGCGCCTTCACTTGCCTTGCCGTTTCCTTGTCGATAGAGCTGCGTAAGGTCGACACCGGACCAGAATCGCTTCTCGAAATTGACAAATTCCCGGCGCGCCTTGGCGTGATAGAGACCCCGCTGCACAATCATCATCCACGACACAACGGATGCCAGGACCAGAATTCCCATTACGATCTGCACCAGCAGGCTCGCGTCAGCGATCAGATGAATAATGGATAACGGTTCATTCTGCGGCATGATGAAGTAGACCTTGAGCTGGAAATTTTCGCTGATTCCGATACAGACAGCTGCCTGACTGCGAATCTGCGGTGTTAATTATTGTTTGGCAACCTAAAGCGTTATAGCAGCCCCTGCAGAAAACAAGCAAGCTTAAGTGCCGTCAGGAAGACAACTTTTCCCGCTTTCTCCGAGGAAATCACCTCGGGCTGGCGTTTTCACCTGCAGACCGAAATGGCGATATGCGAGCTGGGTTGCCATTCTACCTCTCGGTGTCCTGATGATGTACCCTTGCTGGATCAAAAACGGTTCCAGGACATCTTCGATCGTCCCCTTCTCTTCGCTGATGGCAGCCGCCAGGCTCTCTACGCCTACCGGCCCACCATCAAATTTTTCGATGAGCGCCAATAATAAACGACGGTCCATGTTATCGAATCCCGATTCATCGACATTAAGCATGCCGAGTGCGGCATCGGCAATTTCAGATCCGACCGTGCCGTTTCCTTTGACCTCGGCGAAATCACGGACCCGGCGCAATAACCGGTTGGCAATCCGGGGCGTGCCTCGCGACCGGCGCGCGATCTCTTCGGCCCCACGAGGGTCCAGTGCCAGCTTCAGCAGGTTCGCCGATCGCTGTACTATCTGCGTCAAATCGGCCGTATTGTAAAATTCGAGCCTTTGGACTATTCCGAACCGGTCTCTCAACGGAGAAGTGAGCAGCCCGGCCCGCGTAGTAGCCCCCACCAGAGTGAATGGCGGCAGCTCCAGCTTGATCGACCGGGCCGCCGGACCCTCACCAATCATGATATCCAACTGGTAATCTTCCATGGCCGGATAGAGCACTTCTTCGATAACGGGGCTCAACCGGTGGATCTCATCTATAAACAGGACGTCACCGGGCTCGAGATTTGTCATCAGGGCGGCCAGATCCCCTGGTTTCTCCAGCACAGGGCCCGACGTGGTCTTCAGATCGACATTCATTTCTGCCGCAATGATATTCGCCAATGTCGTCTTGCCCAGCCCGGGCGGACCGAATATCAATGTATGATCCAACGGTTCGCCACGCTGCCTTGCTGCCTGGATAAAAATTTCCATCTGCTCCCGCACAACCGGCTGACCGATATAATCCTGCAATCGCTTGGGACGAATTGCACGATCTTGATGGTCTTCTACGGGCTGAGCTACGGCTGCGACGAGTCTTTGCGCCGAGAACTGATCCGGTTCGATCACGTCATTTCTCCCTTCTCAATGGCCATCGCCGACCGTTGCCGACTACCCGTAATACAAGTGCAGATTCTTGAAAAGGTCATCATTTAGGCATCATGCTGCGCAGCGCCAATCGGATAAGTTCCTCACAACTATTGATACTGTGTTTATCCAGGACACCGCGAATCGCTCGTGTCGCCTCGGCCGGCTTATAACCCAGAGCCAAAAGGGCACTCTCTGCTTCGGCCTGAATCACACTACCGGAGCCGACCTGAACCTCCGCTGTCTGCGCCTGCGTACTGGCGTTGCCCGCCGCCTCCGACCACCCCGAGAGTCGATCCCGCATTTCGACCAGCAATCGTTCAGCGGTCTTTTTGCCGACACCAGGCAGCCTCGTCAGCGCCATGAGGTTTCCATCCTGAACAGCCCGGACAAATTCGTCAGACTCCATCCCCGACATCACACCCAGTGCCATCTTTGGGCCCACGCCGCTGACTTTGATCAGGAGCCGAAACAGAAGGCGGTCCCGTTGAGAAATGAACCCGTACAGATGGTGAGATGTTTCACTGATTGCAAGATGAGTGTAGAGCACAACGCTTTCTCCGATTGGCGACAGATCGTAAAAGGTTGTCATGGGCGCCTGCAATTCATACCCCACTCCCTGAACATCAATGAGGAGAAATGGAGGCTCCTTCTCGAGCAATTCTCCCTTCAGACGTCCGATCATAACAATCTCCCTCGCCGGAACCGGCTCGCTGCGACCCTTATCAGATGCTGCTGCGTCACCGCGTGACAGAGCGCAACCGCCAGGGCATCCGCGGCGTCTTCCTGAGGGCATTGCGGCAGCATCAATAAGCGGCGCACCATATGCTGCACCTGCGCTTTATCCGCTGCACCCGTTCCGGTTACGGCCTGCTTGACTTTGCGCGCTTCATATTCTGCGACCGGCAAGTCGAAACTGGTCGCGGCAACGATAATGGCGCCGCGGGCCTGACCCAGCTTCAGGGCCGAACCGGCACTTTTCGCCATGAATATCTGTTCGACGGCGACTTCGCCAGGCTGATACTGCGTGACTATCTGACAGACCGAATCAAAAATTGTTTTCAGTCGATCGGCCAGATTAAGGGCCTCCGGTATACGTATAACACCACTCGCGATGTATTCCGACCGCCCTGCAACCTGGCTGATCAAACCATATCCCGTTTTTCTGGATCCTGGATCAATTCCCAATATTATTGCCAACAGTATGTGCTCCCGGGCATCCCTGTCTCGCCTGCTCAAGTTGAAAATCAACGCTGGGCCAATCATACCTCTGTACATCCAACCAGCCTAGCAGTTAATTGTCGTGCGAGCTGCGTCACAGATAAGAAGACGACAAATTATGGGTTCTTTTCCGGTATAAACAGGCTAGCCTGAGGATTCCCCGGCGTCTCACAATTATTTTTTAGCCCCGATCCAATTAATCAGGTTAGGGGCAAGCCCATTCGACAGGCTTCTTACCCTGGTCCTGCAGCCAACGGTTGGCTTTGGAAAAGTGGCGGCTGCCGAAAAAACCACGACTGGCTGACAATGGCGATGGATGCGGTGAAGTAAGCACCAAGTGTCTGGAACGGTCTACGAGGGAACCTTTTTTCTGAGCATACGAACCCCAAAGCAGAAACACCGACGCTTCACACGCCTCATTAACGGCTTCTATGGCTTTATCTGTGAAAATTTCCCAACCTCGACCCTGGTGGGAGCCGGCACGCCCCTGCTCGACAGTCAAGGTGGCGTTCAGCAAGAGCACCCCCTGATCCGCCCAATGTTGCAAATTACCGTGCGACGGCATGGGCAGATCGAGATCCCGGCGGATTTCCTTGAATATGTTTAACAGGGAAGGTGGCGGCCGGACCCCCTGCTGTACGGAAAATGCGAGCCCATGGGCCTGCCCGGGACCATGGTAGGGGTCTTGCCCCAATATCACCACCTTAACCGAGTGGAGCGGCGTTGAGTTGAACGCATTGAAAATCTGATTTCCGGGCGGATAGATGATTTTTCCAGCCGCCTTCTCCTCGGCAAGAAATTTTTTGAGATCGCACATATACGGTTGCTGAAACTCGTCCCTGAGTACTGCCAACCACGAAGGATCCATTTGAATTGCTGCACGGGTCATGGCACGAATCGTCCTGGAGCAAAGCGTCGATTTCTTTTATAGGCGTGTACTGGTTTCCTGCCGCAGCGGAAATTCACTCAGCTGCTGCCGCCTCCATCTTTTCCATGATCCAGTCGAGGTTGGCTCGAATGGTCTTGACATCATCCTTGGAAACGGATGTGGCGGCTCGCTCGATTTCTTCCTGTCGTGCGAACGATTCTTCAGCCGTCTCCATTGCCTTATTGACCAGATCTTGAGAGAGGCCCTGCTCCACCAATTTGGTTTTCTGAGCTGCCAGCGCCTTCCGCTGCTCAGCTACCGTGGGGATATCCGGGTACATTTCCTTTTGCACGACGTAAAGCGCCGGCACCAGGGCGTAAGTAACGGACACATAATCTTCCAGGGATTTGAACCCGGACTCCTTGGCTATCGCATTTAGCTTGCCATAGCCTTTGGATTTGGAGAAATACTTGATCAACGCCGCGCCACCATCTCCGAATGGCAGCTGTTGAATGTGCTCCTGAGAAATATCCGGATGTTTTTTGATTTCTGCTTCCAGCATGGGAGATGCCGCGAAGTAGTTCTGCAGCGACGCTTTGGTCAGGATACTGGCCGCCCAGGTATTGGTACTTATAAGACTGCAGAAAAGAAAAATATACTTGAACATGATTCGGCCTCGACTCAAGCAAAATAGATCGGATCCAATGGGCGTGAGACTGGCGACTGCGTCATATGAGCAGATGACGCTGCGCCGGACCGGACATGCTCCAGAGGCGACGTGGAACGCCAGAAACCCTACTTCTTTTTCTTTACAAATTTCATTAAGCGGCGCTTTTTTTGCACCTGTCGTTCTGTCAGCTTGTTCTTTCGCCCGGCGAAAGGATTATCGCCAGTCTTGAATTCGATGCGCACCGGAGTTCCGTGGAGGTCCAGCGCAGTGCGGAATGTTTTTTCCAGATAGCGCACATAGTGCTGCGGCACAGCATCGGTCTGATTACCGTGGATAACAATGATGGGCGGGTTGTGCCCACCAGGGTGTGCGTAACGCAGCTTGATGCGACGACCTCGGGCCAGCGGCGGCTGATGCTCTTCTACGGCATGCTGCAATACCCGGGTCAGGAAATTGGTAGAGAATTTTTCGGTAGCCGCTTTGTAGGCCCTTTCGATCGACTTATAAAGCGTGCCGACTCCGGTGCCATACTTGGCTGAAATAAAATGAAGGTCTGCAAATGCAACAAAACGCAAACGCCGCTCGATCTCCGTTTTGACAAAGGTTTTGTGATCACTTTCAAGGCCGTCCCATTTGTTTAGCGCCACCACCAGTGCACGCCCGGAATCAATTACCTGCCCCATGATATGCAGATCCTGATCCACGACCCCCTCGCTCGCATCCATGAGCAGTATCACCACATTGGCATCGTCAATGGCTTGCAACGTTTTTACAATGGAGAATTTTTCAACGGACAATTGAATGTTCTTGCGGCGACGCACACCCGCGGTGTCTATAAGCGTATAGGGGATTCCATGGCGCTCGTAATGAATATAGACACTGTCGCGAGTCGTGCCGGGCATGTCGAACACCACCACCCGTTCTTCGCCCAGCATGCGATTGACCAACGTCGATTTGCCGACATTGGGGCGACCGACTACGGCGATCTTGATTCCTTTTTCTTGCACCTGCTCTTCCGGGGAGGGCAGTTCCTGAAGCGGGTATCGCTCGCAAAGATCATCCATCAGGGAATTCACCCCGCGACCATGCGCTGCCGCAACGGGATAAACATCCCCCATTCCAAGTTCGAAAAACGCAGCGACGGCCACGTCGGGGTTCAGACCGTCAACCTTGTTGGCCACTATTATTGTGGACTTGTTCTGGGCACGGAGAAATTGCGCAATCTGGTTGTCGCCTGCAGTCAGTCCGGCACGACTGTCCACAATAAAAAACACCAGGTCCGCTTCCTGCACTGCGAGCCTCGACTGATCAGCCATCAGTTCTTCGATTCCATCACCCTCGGCATCTCCGCTTAATCCACCGGTGTCAATCACCAGAAAACGATGCTCCTTGTGCTGGGCCTCGCCATACTTCCGGTCGCGAGTCAATCCGGAAAAGTCCGCTACCAATGCATCGCGACTTCGGGTCAACCGATTGAACAACGTAGATTTGCCGACGTTGGGTCTTCCTACCAGAGCTATAACCGGTATCATTTTTGGCTGAACTCCCAACCGTCAGGCACAGAAAAAAACAGGTCCATCTTCAGGACTCTTGAATGCGGAATCGCTTGCCTAAAATTGCTGAATAACATGATTCAAGGATCCTGGTCCCCGCCACTGGTATCGGAGATCTCCTCCTCAGTCTGCTTGCGCGGTTTTTTCTTTTTCAGGGAATAAGCCGAAAGCTGGCCGCGCACGTCATAGACGTAAACGAACCCATCGGCAACGATGGGCTGAGCCGTGACCTGCCCGGTAATTCGACGGCGCGCAACCAGTTCACCCGTGTTTATATCCAGCCCGTGCATGTACTTTTCATGGTCGACTACGACCACCATTCCATCCACTATGGCGGGCGGCCCGATATTGCGCCGATGCAGCGCCTTGTTCTCCCACAGGGGAAGACCGGAATTGGCATCGAAAAGACGCACGTGACTTTCATCTGTGCTCACTGCAATCCTGTCTTCGCCCACGGCGATATCGTGATACGTGGACAGATCCTGGGCCCAGCTGACTCTGCCGGTGCCCCGGTTGACAGCCACCAGACGTCCGTTGACACTGGCAACCTGCACATAAGGACCGAAAGCAACGGGGGATGTATCAACATCCACCAGTCTTTCAATTTCAGTTTTACCCTCAGGCTGGGCAACCCGGGTACTCCAGCGCAATTGTCCGGATTCGGCATCGAATTTCAGCAACTGTCCGTTATCGAAACCGATATAAGCACTCCCTTCCATCAATAATGGCGTCGAGTTACCGCGCAATGTCAGCACCGGGATCGCGTGATCGTACGACCAGAGTCGCTTTCCGTCCACAGCGTTCAAAGCAAATATGCGACCGTCTATGGCTGGCACGATAACAACCTTGCCGTCAGACTGCGGCGCCGCCATTACTTCACTGCTCACGCTGGATTTCCAGACGATGCTGCCATCTTCCTCACTGATGGCTATGACATCGCCATTAACTCCACCCAGCAGTAACAACTCGCCACCGCTACCTACGCCACCACCGATTGTGGTGTCCAGATTCACCCGCCAGCGACGCTTTCCTTTTTCCGCATCAACCGCCGTTACCGTGCCATCGGCATCAACCGCATACAAAATCCCGTCGGACAGATGCGGTCGCAGTCGGGCATATACACTGCCTTGGGCGGCCCCTGCTGTCGCGTTCCATTCCTTCTTGAAGATGACCGAAGGTTTCAGCGGCTCAAGCTTTACAGGTTTCAGTTCCTCTTTTACCGAACTGCAGGCAGTAAGAGACCACGCAATACCGGCCAGAGCTGCGGCCCGCCACCCATTCATCAGGCATCCTCCGGCGCGTCGTCCGGGTTGGAATTGTTGCCGCTGCCTTCAGTTCGAGATTCTGGCGTGAGCTGTTCCGGCGGATCCGAGGCCGTCCGGGTGTTATCCATTTTCAGCTGCACCAGACTGCGTCTCATGGACACGGGCTCATTCATTGCCTTAAGCGCTGCTTCATAGGCACTGCGGGCTTCGGAAAATCGCTGCGTGGAAGAGAGAATGTCGCCACGCACTTCGGCATACACTGCCGCATACGCCTGCGAAGGTTGTTCACCCAGCATCTTCAACGCTGCATCTGTTTCGCCCTGGGCTGCAACGACCCGCGCCAACCGCAGCTTGACCAGCTCTGCCAGTGATTTGTCGCGGGTTGCCGTGAGCGCTTCTTCGAGAACGCTTTTGGCTTTTGCAAAATCCTCTTTTTCAACGGCCTGCTGAGCGCGAAACAGGCGAACAAAATCTGCATACAGGCTGTCTTTGTATTCGTCGATGATTGAATTTCCAAGTTCTTCGACTTTGGCTATCGCGCTGTCAGAACTGTCCTCTTCCAGCTTTTCCACGGCCGTCATGAACTGCTGGTACTGCTCCGAACCTTCAATCGATTTCCGCTCGAGGTGCGCCTGATACTGATTCCAGCCGAAAAAACTGAGCCCTGCGATTACCAGCACGGCAACTGTGGTTTTCCCATTGTCATTCCACCACCGTTTGAGGGCTTCCAGTTGTTCTTCTTCATTCAGATGTGCTGCCACTTGGCGCTCCTGTTTTGCCTTGTTTGATGCTTGTATTGTTGTAAAACGTCGACGTTTGCCTGCCGCCCGATTAGTGACGGGCGTGCTCTTGATCGATACCCGTCGTGACGGCCTGCTCTATATAGTTCGCTACATCCGCCAGTAATACCGATGTCTGCTCTGCGCGCTCGCGTAGCCGTTTTATAGACACTGTATTTCGTTCGAGTTCATCTTCACCCACGATGATCGCCAGCACCGCACCGCTCTTGTCCGCCCGTTTCAACTGGTTCTTGAAACTGCCACCTCCCAGATGGACTGCAACGTTAAGCTTCGGCAAGCGGTCGCGCAACGTTTCAGCAAGGTTCAACGCCGTCGCCTGTACATCTCCGGCAGCGACGATATAGACATCCACCGCCCCGCACAAGTCCGGTGGCACCGCACCGACCTCTTGCAAAAGCAGAATCAGGCGCTCCATTCCCATGGCGCACCCGATTGCAGACGTTGGACGCCCGCCCAACTGCTCGACCAAACCGTCATAGCGGCCGCCAGCACACACCGTGCCCTGGGCCCCCAGCCGATTGGTTACCCATTCAAACACTGTGTTGCTGTAATAATCGAGCCCCCTCACGAGGAACGGATTTACGACGAAAGACACGCCCGCGGCACTCAGCATGTCCTGTAAACCCTGGAAATGAATCTTGGAGTCGGCTGATAAAAATTCATGCAGGCGCGGCGCTTCCCGTAAAAGCGCCTGGGTCGCCTGATCCTTGCTGTCCAGGATTCGCAACGGATTGCTGTCAAGGCGGCGCTGACTGTCCTGATCCAGTTGATCCCGGCGCGGTTGCAGCCAGGCAACCAGAGCCTGCCGATACTCGAGTCGAGCTTTCGAGTCTCCCATGCAATTAATCTGCAGTTCCACCACCTGGTCAATGCCGAGTGTGCGCCACAGACGCGCGCACAGCATCAGAAGCTCGGCGTCGATGTCAGGCCCTGACATCCCGAATGCCTCAAAGCCGATTTGGTGAAACTGCCGCATACGACCCTTCTGCGGTCTCTCATAGCGGAACATGGGACCGCAGTACCAAACCTTGCGGGTCTGGTTATACAGCAATCCGTGCTGCTCACAGGCACGGACACAGCTGGCCGTGCCTTCGGGACGAAGAGTCAGGCTGAGGTTATTGCGATCCGGGAATGTATACATTTCCTTTTCGACAATATCGGTCACCTCTCCGATAGACCGCCGGAAAAGCTCGGTTTGCTCCAATAGCGGGAATCGGATTTCCTGGTAACCGTACCGGGAGACGATAGTGGCAACTGTGGATTCCAGATACTGCCAGATAGGCGTTTCGTCGGGCAGCAAATCGTTCATGCCCTTGATGGATTCAATCTTTTTCAAGGTGGCTCTCGAGAGTTCCAAATAAGTAGCTGAGGTGCGCCAGTGGTGTTAACCGACCTTCGCGATAAGTGAACTTTCCAGCTCGGCCTTTTCTTTGGCTTTAGACCGGATCAGACGCTCAAGATTGTCGACCAGTCCTTCGTTGGCAAATTTGTCGTTGGGCTCACCATCGATATAGATCAGGTTTCGAGGACTGCCGCCGGCCAGGCCTATATCCGCCTCGCGGGCTTCTCCAGGCCCGTTCACCACGCAACCAATGACGGCCACATCCAGCGGCGTGGTGATATCTTCAAGCCGGGATTCAAGCTCGTTCATCGTCTTTACGACATCAAAATTCTGCCTGGAGCAACTCGGACAGGCGATGAAGTTGATACCTTTGGCCCGCAGTTTCAAGCTTTTGAGTATGTCCCAGCCAACTTTGACCTCCTCGACGGGATCAGCCGCAAGGGACACCCGCAGAGTATCGCCGATGCCATCCATCAGCAACATGCCGAGGCCTACGGCCGACTTGACCGTCCCCGACCTCAGCCCTCCGGCTTCAGTGATGCCCAGATGGAGGGGTTGATCGATCTGCTGGGCCAGTTTTCGATAAGCTGCAACCGCCATGAAGACATCCGAAGCTTTCACGCTCACCTTGAAATCGTGAAAGTTCAGCTCGTCCAGGATTGTCACATGGCGCAACGCGGATTCGACCAGCGCGTCCGGCGTTGGCTCACCGTATTTCTTTTGCAGATCCTTCTCCAGCGATCCCGCATTGACGCCGATCCGGATCGGGATGCCGCGGTCTCTGGCCTTGTCGACAACAGCCTGGATGCGTTTTTCCCGGCCGATGTTACCGGGATTGATCCGCAGACAGTCCACACCCAGATCCGCCACGCGCAAAGCGATGCGGTAGTCGAAATGGATATCCGCCACCAGGGGTACATCGACCTGCTTACGAATGGCACCAAATGCCTCGGCTGCGTCCAGACTCGGTACAGATACCCGAACAATATCGGCGCCCGCATTGTGCAACTGCCGGATTTGCGCCACCGTGGCTGCCACGTCAGTCGTCTCCGTGTTGGTCATGCTCTGTACGGTGATCGGGGCACCTCCACCTACGGCGACTTTACCCACCATGATCTGACGCGATAACCGGCGTTTAATCGGAGATTCGTAATGCATAAAAGACCTATGTTAACTGCAGCACCAGGAAAGTTTTGATTGGTCCGGAAGGCTTCTGCGGGATTGGACAACATGATATGCAGGGTGCCGCTCGTCACTGACGAGGAGTTAGCGAAGCCATACCAACTCAAGAACAGCTGAAGACTCAACGCTGCCCCGTGCTTTTCTGTCTTCGCACTTAAAGCGTACCCTTTCACTCCAGTCCGCGACGTTTCCTTCGCCACGGTTCGTCTCAATCCGGAAAAACGCAGGACTACCGGAGCACTTGAACCGAGTCACGGAGTCCCGAGGTTCAGCCGCACGACGTTGGTGCCCGGCCGCGGTCGCATTGTTACCGGTTCGCCATCCAGACTCACCGACGCTGCAGGCGCATTACCCAGCACGACAACGAAGGGGGCGGGCCCGGAAAGGCGCAGATTATCCCCCGATTGCGCCTCCCGGGCAATGATGCGTTCGCCATTTGCGTCAGTTACCTCAACCCAGCACGGTTCAGAGAAGGACAGCTCCAGCAAGCGTAGGGGAGCTTCCCCGGCAACGGCAGAAGCGTCACCAGATGCCACGGTGCCGTCCGCAGCCGTATTCGGAGCCGTGGTAGCGGAGAAGGAACCGGATGTGAACGATTGCCCCGAAGCCGTTTCTTCGGGAGATAAAGGATTGCCTGAAGCTGATTGCCCCGACGACTCCACGACTGGCGCTGCCGGCGAGGCAGCCTCCGAATCGGATATGGATGCACCTTGACCAGCCTCAGTTGCCGGCGCTTCCAGATTCCCCTCTGGGTAACTTGGCAAGTATTCCGCCTGAGGCAGCTCCAGATCCGATGCGGCCGTTGTGAAGGATTGGCCGTCGTGGGCGGCTTCGAGGGTCACTGTCTCCAGATTTTCTCTCTCGATTTCACCGCTTGTCCGGCCCGTATCTCCGAAGAGCACAGCGAGAAACAGCCCCAGAACTATCAGCGCCAGCACACCACTGATCAAGGTCCGCAACGGGGAACTGCCACCCTCGTCTCCAAATTCAACCGGCGCGGAAGGCCGGCGGTGACCTGTTCCGCCTGGATCCGGATGTATTGGGCGAGTAGACGCAAGCTTGTCCTCAAATGCCTGAACGACATGGTTGGGGTTCAGGTGCAGCTGGCGGGCGCAGGCGCGCGCGTACCCCTTGACGTAGGCAGCCCCGCCTACCGCGTCGTAATCGTCCCGCTCCAGGGCCTCGAGCCGATGGGGAGAGATCAGCGTCCGATCGGCAAGATCCGTGAGGCTGATGCCGGCAGCTTCCCTGGCGACTCGCAACTCCTGTCCTGGAGCGTGCTGCGGTACCTCTTTCTCAGGCGCGGCCGATGACATAGATTACCCTGGATCATTTGTCTGAAATTCGTTTGTATTCAAGATGTTCCTGCGAGTACGGAAACAGGTTTTTCAACGCCAGTGCGTAACTGGCTTCCTTGTCCTTGTTCCCGAACACCCTTTCCATGCGGATACCCAGCCATAGACTTTGCGCCGTTGGCTTGGTCAGTTTCAGGAACTGGTCGAGCGACCGCTTTGATTTTGCGTACTGCCCTTCGGCGAAATAGATCTCTGCCAGTTCGATAATCGGGGCCGGGTAATTATTGTTCAGGTTAACTGCATGTTCGTACGACGGTTTTACCAATTCTTTCCGGCCGGTTGCCGCTGCACACTGACCACGCAGATACAGTGCTTCCCAGCGCCGGCTGAAATCATAATCATCTGCGGCCTGGTCGAAATACGGGCATGCTTTTTCAGGCTGCTTCTGATTCATCAGGAACTTGCCATACGACACAGCGATGGGTGCGCGGGTTTTGCCGTCGGCAAGTTTTATGGCTTTTCGTAAGGCTTTGGCCGCAGGCTCCATCTCGCCATTAGCCTCGTGCACCAATCCGATACCATGCCAGGCCTGCGCAGAGTTTTTATCGTATTCCAGCGCCTTGGTAAACTGCCGCCGTGCATTGTCGCGCTTGCCTACACTGAGGTACTGCATACCCAGGTCCACACGCTTGTCATGCGCTGAACTGACGTTCACATTGGGCTGATTGGTGGTACTGACGCATCCGCCGAGTAAAAGAACGCCCAGCAAGGCTCCAGCAATTTTTGGTATGACTGTCATGTCGTCCACTCCTGATGTTTGCGGCAACAGCGGATATCTGAACGCCAAGGGCTATATATTCAATATATTCAGCGCCTGAATTTCGAAGCCTGGTTCAAACCCTGGTTCCGTGTCCCACAGTCCGGTTCCAGGTCAGGGCCAGAAACCAAAGTTACGGTCCGGGGCGCTGACTCCAGAACGGCATGGCCGGGATCATAACCTGAACGCGTCCGTACGGGTTTGAACGCTCGCCCGCAGGCGCATTAGCCGCCAAGGACTTGCAGACCCTGTGACACCGTCCTGCAGAATATGGAAGAAAAACGCCCCAACCCGACCTGAGTCACGGGCGCCGCTACGGCCTTCGCTTTATCCGGGCTCCCTGACTAAAAATAGCAACATCCACGTGTCTTGC
>CAZXLJ010000024.1:0-35430 GCA_964641175.1 uncultured Cellvibrionaceae bacterium | reverse complement strand
CATCTGGTTCAGTCGATGCGGATTTTCAAAGATAGCCAATAGCCAATGTGGCACTTAGGAAAATACCCAGCATAGCGATCAATCCGTTCACCCACATGCTCACTCCCAGTTTGTAACTTGTCGGCACTTCTTCTGGTTGCAGTGTTTTCAGGATCTCCTTGTGTTGCCACACAGAATACATTGCCGTGAAGGAGGCGAGCAGTATGAAAGAAATTCCGATGAAAAAAGAGTAGGGCTGCTGGGAGAAATCCGCATTTCCCTGTATAAAATCAGGAAAGAGGCTGACTCTTTCCACAAGAAATCCGAAAGCCATAAGCGAAATACTGGTTCTTCCCCAAGCCAGTAGAGTTCTCTCTGATGCGAGCAACACCCGCGGATCTTTTAACTCAGACATATCTCGAATCCGAAAATTGTTCAAACGGTGCAGCAGGGTGAACGGTGTACCAACGATTATTTAAGATTGCAGAACTATTATTGCTCCGGAGTATTACGCGGCCATCATACGGCATTCAGCCGCACATTGTCGGCAGGCTTCGGCGCAGGCGATACAATGATCGTGCGTGTGCTGTGCGCAGATATCCGCACAGATGGTGCATATTTCCGCACAGAGGCGACATACCTGGATAACTGAGTCGCTCCCACGGGCCATGACTGAAGCAGCGAATCGACAAATTTGCGCGCAATCCAGATCGCTGCGTATGCAATCAGCCATATCCGCAGGATTTTGCTCAT
Source organism: uncultured Cellvibrionaceae bacterium (assembly GCA_964641175.1). Lineage (GTDB taxonomy): Bacteria > Pseudomonadota > Gammaproteobacteria > Pseudomonadales > Cellvibrionaceae > CAYNST01. The sequence goes on along the minus strand of CAZXLJ010000024.1, from coordinate 34,698 downwards.
TCAAACAGGCTGACGCGCAAAAATCGCAGGCGGTTGCACACTCATAACAGAGCTGAATACAGTTGGCATATTTTTGGTGTGACATATCGGAACCTCCAAGTCGATCATGCGAATTTTATAGAATGCTCGAGGAATAGGAATTGACCTGGACACTCAAGCTGTTGATGTCAGGTATTCGATACGCAACTTTGCACATGGGCGATGCCTATCGATAGATCAAATCCTGGGTTCGCGCTATGGGGACACGGAAGCTGCCGGCCAGAGATAAAACAGTTGCAGTGACACCGTTAAATTTATACCATCCCCGTCAGGATGCTTATCCTGTTTAGGATTAATGAGCGGCTTTTTATACCCGGCAATTTATACCATCCCCGAATCTATGCTGCAACGAATGATAGGGGGGTAGAAACAGAAAAAGGGGTCAACGGAATTAATGTTCAGTACGGCACTTATGGGGATGATTGAGGCTTACGAGGCATTCGTGGCGGCGCAGAATGATTTTTCGAAAGCCGTTCTCGCGGATCAGGATTTACCGCTTTATTTGCCAGGCCATGACGGCGCCCATTCGGCCAGGCAAATGGCAGTTCAGACAATGACCCGGAACTTTTTCCTGCGGCCGGATGAAAATGAGTTGCCGAGTGGCATCGTTTGTTCCTCGGAAGCAACGTTGAAATCTGCGATGCGGCTTAATCAATGCAAAGATCAGTTACAAACTGCCATTACGGAAGTGAGAGAGATTGGAGGTGCTAAAAAGACTTCGCTGGATAAGCTTGTCGACAGAGCATTACATCGAGAAGGAAGGCGGACGGAAGAGCTCGATCTGGCATTGGGAAGAATGAAGTTGCGCCGTTTGGACCTGCTGCGATGCTACGCACACATCCGGATTTTGCCCCCGAATCTTGAATCAGTATCCTGGACGTGGGCAACTAAACATTCATCAATTAAGCTGATAGATCTGGATGAGGCCGAAAAAATGGCCGAAGCATTACCAGTGGCAGCAACGCGAGACGCGGTGTTAATGGCGCTCGGCGGATTAAAACCGGGAGAAAAACTCGCATTGCGCAAAAATCTGCCCAATGCATTAAGAGCCAACATCGTTTTCTGGGAGGACGAATTGCGGAAACGCAAAGCCATCAACGTAAGCGGAATAATGCTCAGTCCTTCAGTCCAGCTACCGAAACACTGTCTGTGGCGCGACGACCCCGGAGAGGCACCGCCGAATCGTCTGGAGCGATCCGACGTCACGCTCGAAAAAGAACCTTTTATCAAAGCTCTGAAAATCTACCGATATATGGATGCAAAAGAAACGGTTTAATTTTATACCATCCCCGAAGGGGATCTAAAAACGGTATTCTCTGGTTATGGTAACCAAGAAAAAGAGCGAGATGCATATGAATTTAAAGGCGATTTAACATAATATACATTATGCGTTATAGTCCGAGAATCGTTATCGTTATTGAGCTTGGCAGCCCCCTCGGCCCGATGACTCTAGTCCGTCTCAAATGCAGCTAGTTGTCCGCGAATTCTAGAATCGCAATGCAATCCCAAGCGAAGGTCCGGCTACAGTCAAACCGTTCTCCTTGACGACTTGTAGATACTCTGCGTTCACCACGAAGTCGTTACCTAACGGAAAATTAAAGCCGGCGCCTATAGATAATGATGACGGATTACGATTGACGTTTTCTTCCCTTTCGACGACATCCACTTCCAGTTTTGAAAAGCCCGCCACAATATAGGGATAAAAATACTCGGTAATCGGTATACCACCAAGAAAGTAAATGCCGTAATACTTATCAACAGACACTTCAATCTCGAGATCTGTCCCGTTTGAGATTCTGGCGCTCTCAGTTCCAGTTCCAAGCCGTAGCTCGAGTGACAAATAGTCGGAGATGCGATCGCCAAAGCGTCCGTAGGCTGCGTGCAGTGAAATATCCCTCGCGCTCCCACTTGAAAGCGTCAGGTCCTGAACGTTTGCACCAATATATGAAGCTCTGAATGGAGAGTCTGCGACTGCATTTACGGAGAACAAGACCATCAGGCTGGCACCGATGTGCTTTGGAAGCATAAGGAGTTCCCTGATAAAAGTTTACGAGTTAACTCTTCGATGTTTGCCGGAGGTCGTCAATGATGATGGAATATGTACGTACAACACGACAGACAACTTTTTGAGTCTAGTCGAAAAAATCGTAAAAGAATCTTCACCAATTGAAAAATCGGTCATCGGATTCAGTCCCGCGCAGTTCCATCCCAGAGATACATGCTTGCTTTCTTGTTCAGAATCTCCAGCTGGAAGGCTTGAGAGCAAGGGCCGGAGGCAATTCCGTAGCAAACATGGAGAGGTATCAGATGCTCTTCTCTGGGGTGACAGAAACGCGCGGACGGAGCAGATTCCCAATTGACAAGACGGTCTGCCCGCTCCCCTTCGGAAATATCGCGCCGACAACATGTCTCTAGTAGCCACGCTTCGAACGACTCATTTGCAAGCTGCGTTTCTGCGGTGCTTACGTCAAAGAACGCCCGCATATTGTGAAAGGAAAATCCGGAACCGACAAACAGTAGAGAACCGCCCTCTTCCATATTTCCGAGGATTTCCCCAAGCTCGATATGCCTTGCGGGGTTTAGACCTCTAATCAATGAAATCTGAATGCATGGAATATCTGCATCGGGATACATGATTTTCAATGGCACAAATAGTCCGTGGTCATAACCGCGGTCGCCAGTGAGCACGACGTCCAGGTTCGCGTCGGAGAATTTCTGTGCAATCCGCTTTGCCAGATTCGGGTCCCCTCGACAGGGATACTTTATTGCATAGGATTCCTCGGGGAACCCCGAATAATCAAAGATAAGCTGTGGGAACTTCCCTGCCGTGATCGTCGGTACCTTTTCTTCCCAATGCGCGCTGATAACGATGATTGCGGACGGTCTTCTAATCGTTTTAGCGATATTAGTAAGACAGCGAATCATTTCCTCATGATTTGGGTCGCCCAGAAGCGGTAAAGGTCCGCCACCGTGTGACAAATAGAGCACCTGATGGTTGCCTTTCATGGGATTCTCCGTTGCCGGCCGGCTGGATGATGCTGCGCCCCTCCAAGCTTCAAGAGGCTGCTTTTTTATCGAAATCACGGCGCGAATCAAGCAGTAGCGCGCGCGCGGCTTTGCCCGCCTTTTGGGGATTTTTTTCCGCAATTGCCTCGTAAACCGCTTTGTGTCTGGGGAGTGACTGAATATGGATGTCTTTATGCCAGGTGGTAAGGCTTATGGAAATAGAAAGAGCGTTGTGCAAAGTGTGGCCGATGTAACGAATGACGTCATTCTGGGTTGCATCCAGTATCGCTTGATGAAAGCGCAGATCCGGCTCTATCGTTGCTTCCAGTGATTTCGCAAGTGCCATATCATCGTAAGCCAGACCAATGCGGTCAATATCTTCTCTGGTCGCTTTTTGCGCAGCAATTTCGGCAGCAGCAGGTTCAATAGCCATTCGGGCCTCAAACAGCATGTCCAGAAACTCTTCTGCAGGAAGCGATTGAGTGACCCAGCCAAGTACGTCCTTATCGAGCAGGTTCCACTGGCTTTTCTGCTGCACGACGGTCCCGACCCGAGGTTTGGACGTTAGCAGACCTTTCGCAATCAGTATTTTTGTGGCTTCACGGACAATGGGGCGACTGACGCCGAATTCTGCGCAAAGGTCGGGCTCGATAGGCAATTGCTCCCCTTCCCGATAATGACCTCGTACTATTCGATTGCCCAAGTGCTCAACGGTCTGAGCATTCAGATTTTTGGGCTGGAAATTTTTCTGCTGCATCACTTGGGGTAATCCGATCACTATGAAACGCGAAGTCTGAGCCGCCTTCAGAGGGTGGCCCATGGAAGAATCGGCAAGAATACTCCTTTTATGACCCGTTGATAACTCAGGAGCCTCGTCACTGGTTTTGAAACCACGATTCAATCATGCTCCGATCCCGATTATTTCAACTTTGCTCAATCGTGGGTTTAACACGCATCAGGCCAACAGTCACGACCCGTGAACCTGCCAGCTCCCTGACTATGAGCATAAACCCTTCCACCGCAAGCGAGGCGTCGACGGCAAGCTGATCCTGCAATTCCCGGCTGAGAAGTTCATCTAAGGTTTCCTGGCTACTTCCAGGGAGCGTTATTCCGTACGAGGTGCGTATATCGTCTACTCTTGTCGATCCTTTGAGTTTCAGCTCAATGTCCGGCATTTCGTCTAGTGGTGACTCGATATCCGGGGAAAACACAAAATCGACAAATGGTCGCGTTTCCGGTCTCAATACAACAAACAAATGATCATTTGCACATAAGGTGGTGGAGCCGCGAGGAGGGATCACGGAATCTCCTCGAGTGATCATCGCCACTACTGTCGATGCAGGCAAAGCGAGTTGAGAGAGACGTCGCCCCACGTTGCTGGCTTCTGGACCCAAGGTGTATTCAACTATATCCGCGTCGACATCACCGATGGAGGTAATCTCCAGCATTGCCGCCGGCGCCGCCGGCGGCTTTTCGGTCAACCCCAATTTCAGCGCTACTATCGGAAGCGTAGATCCTTGAATGGTTGCCGATATCAGGACCACGAAGAATACAACGTTGAATATGAGCGCGGCTCCAGGGAGATTAAAAAGCAGGGGATAAATTGCGAGGATAATAGGTACTGAACCCCGTAAGCCAACCCAGGAAACCAGCGTTATTTCCCGCATGTTGTAGCCGAACATCTTGAGTATGGGTGCCACCGCCACCGGACGCGCGACCAAAGTCAGTGCGGCGGCAATGAGGAAACCTTCGACCCAGACTTCCAGCAGGGATCTTGGATTGATCAACAATCCCAATACTACGAACATCGTGATCTGACTAAGCCATGCCAAACCGTCATGGAACAGAAAAGTGCTGCGCTGAAATACGAAGTGACTGTTGCCGATAACAACACCTGCGAGGAAAATCGCAAGAAAGCCACTTCCCCCGAGATTCGCAGCGATACCAAACGCCAGCAGGCCGCATGCGGCGATCATGACCGGATAGAGACCGGTTGCGCCCAACCGGATATTGTTAATCATTTTGATTGAAAGCCAGCCTGCGGCCAGACCAACTATGGCACCAACTCCCATTTGCATTATAAAAAATTTGAGAAGCCCTATGCCCGGCTCCATTCCCTTGGCCAGAACCTCAAGCAAGCCTACGGTGAGGAAAATCGCCATCGGGTCGTTGGAGGCGCTTTCGACTTCAAGAAGCGATTTAAGGCGCTGATTTATATAGATTCCGGCGTTGCGAAGCAAGGAAAAGACGGCAGCTGCGTCGGTGGAACCGACGATTGCCCCCACCAGTAACCCTTCCAGCAGAGGCAAGTCCAAGATTGTTGCAGCCGCGACCCCCGTAATGACCGCGGTAACCAGCACCCCTGCAGTTGCAAGTACGGCCGAAGGCTTCCATACCAATTTTACTGATGTGAAAGACGTTTGCAGCCCTCCATCGAACAGGATAATTGCGAGGGCTAAAGTTCCGAGCGCATGCGCCGCTTGTGGATTGTTGAATTCAATACCTCCAGGACCCGATTCCCCCGCCAGCATGCCGACGAGGAGGAAGAGCACCAGCACAGGTAAACCGATCCGGGCGGAAAGCTTACTGGATACAATTCCTGCCAGGATCAATACAGCTGCAATTAGGATCAACTGGTCGATGATAAACATAGATGGCTCTATTCCTTATGTAAGCTCGAGTGTTATATACACAAGCCTGCCATGTGAAGGCAGTGTGATCAAAATGATCTGATCCTCAAGACAGAGGGGAGCTAACGCGACCAAAATCCGCTGCGGGCTCGACGACAGCCCAGGATAGAGTTGATTTGCCGAAAACTGGAGCAGCGGAATATGCATTCCGCAGGAGTACTTCAGCCGGCAGCCGGTCACGCATGACACAGGAGCCGCGCTAGGAGCGCAACGACGCGTATGATACCGGACTGAACGGAACGAGCGAAGGTTTATGATGCAGCTCTAAGACTAACTGTGCTGCCAAACCTGATGTTTTCCCAATCCCTGGCTTCAAACTCCCTTTCAGTGACGCCAGTTGCGGTGCTTAGCCGGCGTCACCGAATTTACTTCGATCTTCCGAAACAATTTGTTAAAGAACCTTTACCGGCTGGCGGACGTCGATTTTGGTTCTGGAGCGACGGTACTGGTTTCGCAAAGGGCGCCCGAACAAGTCGCTTTGTAATTCAAACACATCCCCTTCCTGTGCAAGTACACCGTCGCCGAAACTCAGTGTGCTCGTTCCGAAAAAATGCACGTGCACGTCGCCAGGCCTCAAGAAATCATTGTATTTGAAGTGGTGATACTCAAGGTTCGCGATACTGTGGCTCATGTGGCTTTCACCACTGAGGAATTCTTTCTCCCATACGACGTTTGTGTCGCGTGTTATGCGGGATACGCCTTTGACGGATTCCGGCAGATCGCCCAGCCGCATCTCAGGGCCAAAAGAACAGGGACGCAACTTACTGTGGGCGAGGTAAAGATAGTTGATTTTTTCTGTCTTATGATCGGAAAATTCGTTGCCCAGTGCGAAGCCAAGCCGGTAGGGGTGACCATCCTGGCCTATGAGATAGATCCCCACGATTTCCGCCTCGTCGCCAAGATCAAGGGCGAAGTCCGGTGATTGGACCGGGTGCCCTGGTGCAACGACTATGTCGCCGTCGCCCTTGTAAAACCATTCCGGTTGCGCGCCGGACTCCCCAACCCGCGGTTTACCGCCCTCGACGCCCATTTGAAACATCCGCATGGAGTCCGTTACTTCATGCTGCGCATTCTGCATCTTCGCATGCATCGCGGCTCGCGTGTCCGCACTGCCCAGATGGGTGAGTCCGGTCCCGCTCACGAACAGGTGAGCGGGATCCGGGTGAAAAATCGGAGGTAACAGGCGATTTTCATGAACTAATGGTTCATAATCGAGCCCCTGCCCGGTTCCCAACTCCGCGACCCGTTCCGCAAGTCTTTTTTGTTTTTGGATTGCATCAGTGGCTAAAGCGTAAACCGTTTGGAATTCAGAGAGGATTTCTACCTGGTCGCTCGACAAAACGCGACCAACACGTTCTTCGCCCCGGTCGTCGAGGAACTGGATTAGATTCATAAGTTTTTCTCAGCAGTTGTATCGCCCGAACCGCGGACCCAGCTATGTGAGGGCCACGATGGAGGGTCTATTGGCAGCCAGTGCTTCACGCTGTTAGCACTTGATGGCTGATTTCAATTAGTTATATCATATGATGTAACTGACGTCACGGGTTTGATTGCATAGCAATAATATGCCCGAAGTGAAAGGCTAAAAATCAAAAATGAGCAAAATTAAACCGCCATTGCGCTCCGCTCAGTGGTTTGGAACGAATGATAAAAACGGGTTCATGTATCGCAGCTGGATGAAAAATCAGGGCTTCCCTGATCATCAGTTCCAGGGCAAGCCCGTCATTGGCATCTGCAATACCTGGTCCGAGCTTACCCCCTGTAATGCTCATTTTCGCCAGATCGCTGATCGCGTCAAGCAGGGTATTTACGAAGCTGGCGGGCTTCCCGTGGAGTTTCCGGTCTTTTCCGGCGGTGAATCCAACCTGCGACCTACCGCCATGCTCACCCGCAATCTGGCATCTATGGATGTCGAGGAAGCAATTCGCGGTAATCCAATCGATGGAGTGGTACTGCTCGTTGGTTGCGATAAAACCACCCCCGCGCTATTGATGGGCGCGGCGAGCTGCGATATTCCCGCGATTGTCGTGACCGGCGGCCCCATGCTCAACGGCAAGCATTTGGGCAAGGACGTTGGTTCCGGCACATTAGTGTGGCAGATGCACGAGAAGTTCAAGGCCGGCGAAATCAGCATGGTTGAATTTCTGAGCGCCGAAGGTGGAATGTCCCGCTCGGCAGGAAGCTGCAACACCATGGGGACCGCCTCTACGATGGCCTGCATGGCTGAGTCGCTGGGCACTTCTCTGCCCCACAATGCCGCGATACCTGCGGTCGACTCCCGCCGCTATGTTCTAGCGCATTTGTCCGGCATGCGCATTGTAGAAATGGTGGCGGAGGATCTGCGCCTGAGTAAAATCCTGACCCGCGAAGCATTTATCAATGCTATTCGAACCAATGCTGCCATTGGGGGTTCAACCAATGCGGTTATTCATTTAAAGGCAATTGCTCAGCGCATTTGCGTGGATCTGAATCTTGATGACTGGCAAACCTACGGTCGTGACGTTCCAACGCTGGTCAACCTGCTTCCCTCCGGTCGCTATCTCATGGAGGATTTCTACTACGCAGGCGGTTTACCCGCTGTGCTGCGTAAGCTGGGTGAGAACGGGCTGTTAAATAATGATGCAATGACCGCAAATGGTAAAAGCATCTGGGAAAACGTCCAGAGTGCACCCTGTTACAACGATGACGTCATCCGGACCTTCGATAATCCTCTGGTTGCCAATGGCGGCATACGCGTCCTGCGTGGCAATCTGGCACCGCGAGGGGCAGTACTGAAAGCTTCGGCGGCCAGCCCGGCATTAATGAAGCATCGCGGGAAAGCCGTTGTATTCAAAACGTTTGATGACTACAAAGCCCGCATCAATGACGAAGATCTGGACATTGATGAAAATAGCGTGATGGTCCTCAAGAATTGTGGCCCGAAAGGATATCCGGGCATGGCTGAAGTCGGCAACATGGGGCTTCCCCCGAAAGTGCTGCGAAAAGGCATAACCGACATGGTACGTATTTCAGATGCCAGAATGAGTGGCACGGCGTTTGGCACCGTGGTACTGCACGTGGCACCGGAGGCAATGGAGCTCGGCCCTCTGGCAGCGGTGGAGGACGGAGACGAGATTCTGCTGGATGCAGAAAACGGCATTCTGCAACTCGAAGTAAGCGATGCAGAAATTGCGAGAAGGCTTGAGGCACTGAAAAGAGATCAGGTTATCGTCCGAACCGGGGGTTACCTGGAGCTCTATAAAGATCATGTTCTGCAAGCGGATGAAGGATGCGATTTTGACTTTCTGGTCGGCTGCCGCGGCGCAGACGTGCCAGCACACTCTCATTGATCAGGCTGACGACCAATCCTATGCAGTTGTCTAATCTTTACCCCAGTCTTGCTGGAAAAGTGGTTTTTATCACTGGCGGCGCGACTGGTATCGGTGCCAGCCTGGTGGAAGCCTTCTGTCGCCAGAAGGCTCGGGTCGCATTCGTGGATATTCAGGACGAACCGGCTGAGCAACTGATTGTGCAGATAGCGCAGATTGAGGGCGCCACCGCACCCCGCTATTTCCATTGTAATCTCCTTGAAATCGAAGACCTTCGCGCAGTCATCAGCAGGGTCAGCAAGGAAATTGGTCCGGTGCGAGTGCTTGTCAACAATGCCGCGAATGACACCCGACACGATTTTCGGACCGTCACAGAGGAATACTGGAATCAGCGCATTAATCTCAATATGCGACATAGTTTTTTCGCCATTCAAGCCGTTTACGAAGACATGAAGGCACAAGGAGGGGGGTCGATAATCAACCTTGGCTCCATGAGCTGGTACGAGTGTCAGGGGAACATGACAGGCTATACAACGTCCAAAGCAGGCCTGGAGGGCATGACCCGAGGCTTGGCGCGCGATTTAGGCGCGGACAATATTCGCATCAACACCCTCGTGCCTGGCTGGGTAATGACCGAGCGGCAATTACGCGACTGGGTAGATGACAGCACCGCTGAAGAAATTAATCGCAGCCAATGTTTGAAGAGTCGCTTAATGCCCGATGACATCAGTGCGATGGCATTATTTTTGGCTTCGGACGACAGCAAAATGTGTACTGCACAAAAATTTATCGTTGATGGAGGATGGATCTAAACATGGCAATTACAGGCAAATTGTTTATAGCGGGTTCGTGGGTTGATGGCGAAGCCGGCAGTTACCGTGCGGTCAATCCCGCCACGGGCAAATCCATAGAGCCGACCATGTCGAAGGCCTCCACCGAGCAAGTGACCGCCGCTTTGGCAGCAGCTGAAGCCGCTGCGCCAGTATTTCGCCATTCCAGCCTGGCAAAACGCGCCGAGTTTTTACGTACTTGTGCCGACGAAATCATGGCATTGGGAGACGAGCTAATAGAGCGGGTGTCACTTGAAACAGGATACCCCGCTGCCAGAGGTGAGAACGAAAGAGGTCGCACCTGCAACCAGTTGCGCCTTTTTGCCGACACCATCGAGAAGGGTGATTATCTCGATGCCCGCATTGACCAGGCTCTGCCCGATCGGAAGCCTTTACCACGTCCGGATATTCGACATTTGAATCAGGCCATAGGTCCTGTGGTGGTATTTGGGGCCAGCAATTTCCCGCTCGCTTTCTCAGTGGCTGGTGGCGATACCGCCAGCGCCTTTGCCGCCGGATGTCCGGTGCTGGTCAAGGGTCACTCCTCCCATCCGGGGACAAGTGAGCTGGTCGCTAAAGCACTGTCAAAAGCGGTTGAAAAGTGTGGCTTGCCGGGGGGCGTATTCTCGCTGCTGATGGGCTCTGGAGAGGAAGTTGGCGCGGCATTGGTTAAAGCACCGGCGGTGAAGGCAGTCGGTTTCACTGGATCTTTCAATGGCGGCATGGCCCTGGTCGAGCTTGCCAATGCCCGACCCGAACCCATACCGGTATTTGCCGAAATGGGGAGTATCAACCCTGTTGTATTGCTGCCGAATGCACTCCAGAAAAATGCTGCCGCGATTGCGCAGGGATTTGTCGGTTCGGTAACCCTCGGTATAGGTCAGTTCTGTGTTAAACCTGGCCTCATCATCGCTGTCGAAGGCGAAGGCCTGAGCACGTTTATTAAAGAAACCTCTGCTCTCTTGTCGCAAGTACAGGCCGGCGTGATGCTGAATGAACGCATCCATGGAGCCTTCGGCGCAGGCATTAACCTGTTTCGTCAGCATGATGGCGTTGAATTGATTTGTGCGGGCGCCAGTAGCGAGGGCAAAGACGGGTTCTGTGCCCAGGCCACGTTGTTGAGCACTACTGCCGACTACTTTTTGCAAAATCCAGGTATTCACGAGGAGGTATTCGGTCCAGCCTCACTGATCATCCGTTGCAGGAACCATAAAGACGTCATGGCAGTAGTCTCGGCGCTGAAGGGCCAGCTCACTGCAACGATACATTGCGACGAGGCCGAACTGGCTGACTACGCCGATCTTACAGATCTTCTGACATTGAAAGTCGGTCGCATTGTCGTTAACGGTTTTCCGACTGGCGTCGAAGTGTGTCATGCCATGGTGCACGGTGGCCCCTTCCCTGCTTCCACCGACGGGCGTTTCACCTCAGTGGGTACCAATGCCATAAAACGCTTTGTGCGACCGGTGTGTTATCAGAATTTCCCCGAAGAACTGCTGCCGCTGCCGCTGCGAGATGCTAACCCGTGCGGTATTACCAGGTTGGTCAACGGAGAAAAAACCGGCGCTTCTCTATGAGCACACGCTTCAGGAATAATGCGATGAGAATAATAACTACCCTAATTCTACTGGTCTTCGTAGCTGCATGCAGCGACAAAGGTAATGAGTCTGATACCGGTAGTGAAAAAGCGCTGACTATTGGCTTCTCTCAAGTAGGCTCTGAAAGCAGCTGGCGCACCAGCTTTTCTGAATCTGTAAAAGCCGAAGCTGCGCGACGTGGAATCGATCTGAAATTTTCCGACGCGCAACAGAAGCAGGAAAACCAGATCAAGGCAATTCGCAGTTTCATCGCGCAGGGCGTGGACGGTATTGTGGTAGCGCCCGTTGTGGAAACCGGTTGGAAACCAGTACTGACAGAGGCCAAACGCGCTGGTATCCCGGTGGTTATTGTCGATCGGAATATGGCGTTGGATGACAACTCGTTATATCTGACCCGAATTGCGTCGGATTTCGTGGAAGAAGGTCGCAAGGCTGCACAGTGGCTAATGGAGGAAACAAAAGGAAAATGTGACATCGTCGAGCTTCAGGGGACTGTAGGGGCAACGGCGGCGATCGACCGCATGCGAGGCTTTAAGGAAGTAATCGAAAAGCATCCGGAGGCGCGTATCATCCGGTCCCAAACGGCCGAGTTTACTCGGAGTAAGGGAAAAGAGGTGATGGAGACCTTCCTGAAAGCTGAAAATAGCGGCAAGCAGATTTGCGCTGTTTGGGCGCACAACGATGAGATGGCTATCGGTGCTGCGCTGGCCATTAAAGAAGCCGGATTGGATCCGGGTGACGATATTCTGGTTGTATCCGTTGACGCAGTACCCGATATTTTCAAAGCGATGGCAGATGGTGACACCAATGCCACGGTCGAACTGAGTCCACATATGGGCGGTCCCGCTTTTGACGCGATCGAAGCCCATCTGCGAGGTGAGACCGACATCCCCAAAAATATCACCATAACAGGTGGCTTATACACGCAAGAAACGGCAGCTGACGAATATCAAAAGCGCGTAACAAAATAATTCTAACCTGTGCCCTCTTCCATGCAACCAGTTCTCCAGCTCAAGAATATCTGCAAGCGGTTTCCCGGCGTCATTGCGCTTGAGAATGTGGATTTTGAGGTTGTGCCTGGCGAAATACATGCGCTTCTTGGCGAGAATGGTGCAGGAAAATCCACCTTGATTAAAGTGATGACGGGTGCATATCCGATGGATGGAGGCACCATTACGCTCGCGGGTAAGCCGGTAAGTCCCCGGGACCCGGCACATGCTCAGGCGATCGGAATCAGCCCGGTTTACCAGGAAGTGAATCTGTTACCTAACCTCAGTGTGGCCCATAACCTGTTCCTGGGGCGCGAGCCCAGCCGTTTTGGGTTTATTCAGTGGCGCGAGATTTATCGTCGCGCCGAGGAAGTACTGGAAAAATACAGTTTAAAAATTGATGTTCGGCGTTCACTTTCCAGCTACTCCATCGCCATTCAGCAGCTGGTAGCGATTGCGCGTGGGGTCGACAGCTCTGCGAAACTCCTGATTCTTGATGAACCGACTGCTAGCCTGGATGCGACCGAGGTCGCAGTGCTCTTCAAGATCCTTCGGGAGTTAAGGAGCAAAGGAATTTCCGTGATCTTCGTCACTCACTTCCTGGACCAGGTTTACGCCATTTGCGATCGTATTACGGTTTTGCGTAACGGTACGCGAGTCGGAACTTTCGAAGCCGAGACATTACCGCGTGCACAGCTTATTGCCCACATGCTGGGTAGGGAACTTCAAGAGATTGAGTCCAAGAAACCCTGTACGCCGATAAAGAGTGCGGACAAGCCGGCGCTGCAGGTGGATAATCTCGCCGCGCGAAATGGTGTCCGAAACGTTTCTTTTTCAGTGTCGGAAGGCGAAGCCATCGGTCTGGCAGGGCTGTTGGGTTCTGGTCGGACGGAAATATGTCAAGCGCTATTCGGACTTGTCGAAAAAACCAGTGGCAGGACCCTGATTCATAATGAAGAGAAAGTGTTCAACAGGCCAGCCGATGCGATAAAAGCCGGTTTGGCATTATGTCCGGAAGATCGGAAGGTTGAAGGTATCATAGGTCCGTTGAGCATTAGGGAGAACCTTGTTCTCGCATTGCAGGCGCGCCGTGGCTGGTGGCGTCCCATACCTCTGGCAGAACAGAAACAATTGGCGCAAACGGCTATAAGCGACCTGCGCATAGCCTGCCCTCACGCGGAAAAGCCTATTGGTGAATTGAGTGGCGGAAATCAGCAGAAAGTAATTCTTGCCCGCTGGTTATGCACCCAGCCAAAAATTCTGATACTCGACGAACCGACTCGAGGCATCGATATTGGTGCGCATGCCGAAATCATCAAGCTTATCCGAAAACTCTGTAGTCAGGGCCTCACGCTGGTTGTAGCGTCTTCGGAAATTGAAGAGTTGGTTGCGTTTGTGGATAAGGTGCTGGTGATGCGGGACAAGGTTCAGGTGGCAAGTCTCACCGGTGATGATATTTCTGAAGAATCAATCGTTGCTGCCATTGCGGAGTCAACCCATTGAAACTCGAAACATTGACGGGCAATCGTTTCTTCTGGCCCATCACAGCGTTGTTATTGATTCTTTTGACCAATTTGATAGTCAGTCCCGAGTTTTTTCACCTGGAGATCAAGGACGGACGGTTGTACGGCAGCTTGATTGACATACTCAACCGCAGCGCGCCCGTGGCTCTACTGGCGCTTGGCATGTCTCTTGTCATCGCTACCGGTGGTATCGATCTCAGCGTGGGTGCGGTAATCGCCATCAGCGGGGCCATCTGTGCCAATTTGCTTAACAGTTCATATGACGCGCTGGTAGTTGTCATGACGCTCGGCCTGTTAAGCGGTCTCGTGGCCGGACTGGTCAACGGCAGTCTGGTCAGCTTTTTTGGGATTCAGCCTATAGTTGCTACCTTGGTGCTGATGGTTGCCGGGCGCGGCATCGCCCAGCTGATCAACGATGGTCAAATCGTTACTTTCCAGAATGCATCTTTCGCCGCCGTTGGCGTCGGCAGCTTTGCGGGGTTACCGACTCCGGTGGTCATTGTGCTGGTCACACTGGTTACTTTACATTTGCTCGTCCGCAAGACAGCGCTGGGCCTTTTTATCGAAGCGTCCGGTTGCAACCCGACAGCCAGTCATTATGCTGGCGTGAACGTAAGAGCAGTCAGATTAACGGTTTACTGCATTTCCGGATTCTGCGCTGCCCTGGCGGGTATGATTATAACGGCCGATATTCAGGGTGCCGATGCCAACAATGCCGGCCTGTGGCTGGAGCTGGATGCCATTCTGGCCGTGGTTATCGGTGGCTCGTCCTTGGCAGGCGGACGATTCTCCCTGGCTTTGGCGGTGATAGGTGTGCTGATCATTCAGGCACTCAGCACGACCATCATCATGAGTGGAATTCAGCCCCAATATAATTTGCTGATCAAATCACTCGTGATTATCGCAGCCCTGTTGATGCAGTCATCCGTGTTCAAACAGCAGATCGGTCGATGGTTGCCAAAACAGCGTAACAAAGCGCCAGCAAGGGAAGTTTCACCGTGAACTCGCGTCATCTCCCGGTATTCGTAACAGTTTTCTTATTCGCTATATTGTTTCTGGTCGGCGCCACCCAGTTTCCCGGTTTTGCCAGCAGCCGCGTAATTTTCAATCTCCTGACCGACAATGCCTTCCTGGCGATCACTGCAATAGGCATGACGTTTGTGATTTTGTCCGGCGGAATTGACTTGAGCGTGGGCGCCGTAATTGCTCTTAGCGGCGTGGTTTGCGCCGTATTGATCGAAAAAGCGGGGTGGCACCCACTCGCCGCTATTCCGACCGTGATAATTCTCGGGGCACTTTTCGGAACGTGCATGGGAATGCTGATTCATATATATAATCTGCAGCCTTTTATTGTCACTCTGGCAGGGATGTTTTTTGCGCGGGGCTTGGCGACTATTATCAGCGAACAGTCCATTCCGATCGAACACGGCTTCTACGATGCTGTTAACAATTTCGGGTTCATGCTTCCCGGCGGCGCGTGGTTCGGAAGCGCGATTATTGTATTGCTGGTAGTGCTTGCGTTGAGCCTCTGGCTCGCCCACTTCACCAGGACGGGAGGTTATATTTATGCTCTGGGAGGAAATGCGCATTCGGCTTCGCTGCTCGGTGTACCTGTAGGGAAAACCACAGTGGCTATCTATACCCTGAGCAGTTCATTGGCGGCGCTGGCAGGGGTAACCTACTCCTTCTATACCTCGTCCGGGTATGCGCTGGCGGGCGTAGGCCTCGAACTTGACGCTATCGCCGCCGTGGTTATTGGCGGAACCCTGCTCACCGGCGGATTGGGATATGTACACGGCACTGTTCTGGGCGTTTTGATTATGGGATTGATCCAGACGTGGATTTCATTTCATGGCAACCTGAATAGCTGGTGGACAAAGATAGTGATTGGGTCACTGGTGCTCATCTTTATCGCCTTTCAGCGCTGGCTCGCCGTCCATTTGCTTGCAAAACAGCGAGCCGCGGTCTAAGCGCGCTGTCGACCCTTCAGACTCCTGCCTGAATGCGATACTCAGGGCGGCAGCGGGAGGATCGACAGCGAGACGAGAAAACCTTGAAGTTTTCAAGCATGCTCTCCTGCATGTAGTTCCCATTGCAGGTCCATGGACTCAGACGTGTTCTGCCAGGTGCATCTTCGGTCGCGCACGGATAACGCATACTCATAAAGAAGGGGCGCGAGATATATGTCCGTTTGTGAATTGCTAAAAACCATTCGAGTAGGCAACACCCTGGGTGAATGCATTCTGTGGAATGCTGAAAACCAACTGGTTTGGTGGACCGATATCCACGAATCGACCCTCTACAATTTCAATCCGGCAAGTTCCGAGTTAAAAAAATACGAGTTGCCAGAGCGTCTCGGCTCATTTGGTTTTATAGATAACGACAGCCGTCTGATTTGTGCATTTGCCAGCGGGTTTGCGATCTATCAGCCCGAAAACGGCGAGATTGAATGGCTGGCGAGACCCGAGCTGTCCTATCGTGGTACCCGGTTCAATGATGGCCGGGTTGATCGAGAGGGCTGCTTCTGGGCAGGGACCATGGTCGAGGGTGATGGTCTGAATGAATCAGGCAACCCCGTCAAAGGCAGCCTGTATCGCTTAGCTGGCAGAAACTGTACGCGCATGCTCGGCGATATCGATATTTCCAACAGCATCTGTTGGAGCCTTGACGGTTCCACGTTGTATTTCGCCAACTCTCCCACCCAGATAATCCATGCATTTGACATGAACGGTGACTCTGGCCTGTCCGGCAGCTTGCTTAATAAAGGAATTTTTGCCAAGTCTGCTTACCCGGCCACTCCCGACGGTTCAGTAATCGATGCCGATGGATATTTATGGAATGCTCAATGGGGCGGTGGAAAAATCGTCCGGTATTCCCCCCTGGGTGATATTGATTATGAACTTCAATTGCCGGTTTCCCAGCCCACGTGTATCTGCTTTGGTGGACCGGACATGAACTGGCTGTTCGTGACCACCGCCAATGAAAATCTCAATGCAGCGCAATTAGTCGCTCAACCGAATGCGGGCGACGTTTTCATTTACCGGACGCGCTTTAAAGGATTGGTCGAGCCTCGCTTTAAGGCGAGCGCAACTTCGCAAAAGTAAATCGCCTACGTTTGTCAGGGCAATAAACGCAAGCCGTAATCGTTCACTATCGCATCGAATTCATCGAAAGCTTCTGGAATTGCCTGGAACGTATTCCGATCGCGCGTAAAAATCGCATCGCCCCAAAAACCAGACTCTGTAGGCTCCCAAAAAAAAGTACCGAGACCACGGCGATCCGGCATTTCCCGTACGATGTCATTGAGCAACCGCGTTTCCTGATTGTATTCCACAATCACGAATTTCAAGTCAGGCCAATTGTTGGCGTAGCGGTTTAGCAAGCTTCGCCAGTTGCTTGCGGGCCCCTGGAATTCCACATAAGCGCTCAATGCCAGCACGTCAAATTTTATTCCATTGTCCAAGGCGCTGTTTACCCACCATTCGACGCCTTCGGAATTTTCGGTGTTTTCAATATGCAGTATCGTCTCAATTTCCGGCGCCATTTCGTTCACTACACGAAGGCCGGCACTGAGAAGGCGTGCAAGGTTGACCCAATTGTTGTCGTTTGCCTGACCGGTCGGTCCTGGGCTGACTACGCCATTATTGCCCCAGCAATCAGTGTTGGCTGTGGGAGTGTGGATGAGCATGCCCGGGGTGATTTCATTGCCGAGCTGTATCATGTCCGGTAAAGCGTCCACGGCTTGTAATGCTTCGAGCACATCGCGAGTATAGAGGGCAACTTCATTCGCCAGCTCGTCGATAGTGCCGGCATCACGCCAGGATTCGGGTATGACCTGCTTTCCCGGATCCGCCCAGGTATCGCTGTAATGAAAGTCCAGCAGTAATCCCATGCCCGCCGCCTTCACCTTTTGTGCCATACGGACAATGTCTTCTTTTCCGTTGAAAGGCTTGGTCTTGCCCGGACAAGCCGAGTTGGATGCATATCCGTACTGGGCCCAGGGATCGACGAAAGTCCGCAAGCGGATATAGTTGATACCGTGAGATTTAAAAAGTTGAAGCAGGTCTTTAGTGCGGCCGTCAGTATCGATATAGGTTGAGTTCTGATCTAGCTGTTCGGACCAGTAAGAGATGTCCATACCGAGAATATGCTCCCCTTCCTGGTACGGCGCAGAAGAAATGCCTGAACTGCTGCTGGAGCTACTGGAGCTACTGGAGCTTGCGGAGCTTGAACTGCTGGAAGACGACGAACTGCTCGAACCAGTATCACCTGGCTGTGGTTTAGTGCCGCCGCATGCGCTCAAAATCACCGCGAAACAAACTGCCGTAAAAGAAGAATACCATCGGGAGTTCGATTTAAATTTCAATGTCATAGGCGGTGCCAACGAATTGTCCGGTTTTATGATAAGTAGACGCATCGATCGCAACAAAAATTCAAAGAAAACACGCGGCGGCGTCGGATTCACGCCGATTCTGTCACGAGTTGACCCGGCGTTCTGCGCGGTGTGCAACAAAACCGTCATTGTATATGAGGAGCTGTCCGCATCAGCTCCTCATAATTAATACTGCCATTTCAAGCTCAGAAGAAGGTTGCGTGGTTCACCATAGTTGGCGTAGTCAATATTGGCCCAATATGTTTTGTCGAATACATTGGTCGCGCTCAATGTCGTACTGAGATTACTGTTGAATTCCCAGGTGGCATAAAGGTCAGCGAGTATGTATGAATCCTGTTTGAAAGTAACTCCTTCCTCACCCTCAATTGGATGGGGAATGCCGAAACCGGTGGTCTCACTCTGCCAATTCAAGCCGCCTCCGATGACGAGCGCCGACAAGGCGCCTGTAAGTTGATAATGCGTGGACAACTTCGCAGTGTGCTCGGGCAGATTGGTCCAGATCTTGTCATCGGTGTGGCGCTGGGTATCGACGTAGGTGTAACTGGCATTGATTGTCCAGCCCCCAGCCAGTTTGCCATTTATGTTGAATTCAACACCTTGACTTTCGGTGCCGCTCACTCCGATGTATGCGGAGCTACCGTCGGGTAGTGAGTTTTCCGGCTGAGACATATCGCGCGTGGCATAGTTATCCTGTTCGGTTTTAAACATGGCAACTGTTGCCGTGAGTTGATCGTCAAAAAATTCCCCCTTAGCGCCAATTTCCATATTGGCACCTACGACAGGCTTCAGCAGGCTGTTGTTTTTGTCTTTGAAGCTCTGCGGATTGAATATGTCCGTGTAGCTGGCATACAGCGAAGCGCTGGCGCTCAGCTCGTAAATGATTCCCGCATAGGGGGTGATTTCATCCGAGACCTCGTATGTACCGCTCGTATCTGTATACGCGCCGGCGATGTTGAAATTTTCCGTACCAGTCTCCCAGGAACTCACGCGCACGCCCAGAACAGTCGAAAGTGCATTGGTAAGCCGGAATCGGTTAGCGCCGTAAATGCCGTATTGTTCTGTGGCCGCAATACGAAATGCCCCGGTTGCCTCGTATTCAGGCTGGGGAGCTGATCCATCATAGTTCCACGCATCAGGTACCGCATGGCTCCAGCCAGCGACGGAGGAAAACAGACGGGTAAAGGACTCCACTTCAGACGCATTAGCGCCCAGTACGACGTCGTGGTCCCGACCAAATAACCGATACGAACCGGTTACATAGAGATCCATACCGTTTCGTGTATCTTCGGTTTCGCCAACGCCCGCCAGCAGGGTAAGACCGGCTCCCGTCTCCCGGTCCGGAAATCCGTCGGCGTAAACTCTCAGACTGGATACTTCACCTTCGGTCCTGTTGACCACGGCTGTCAGTTTCCAGCGGTCGTTGAATTTATGATTGACGTCGGCGAAGAGCGTATTTGTTTTGCGATCCCAGTTGGTCCAGTCGGGAGCGAAGCTGGTCGATACGGGCAGTTTGGCCAGAGATCCGTCCGCAGCAAAAATCGGTACTGTTCCCCAGATCGTGCCTCTCGGATCATTGTCCTGACTCTGATAGCCCAGCGCGAGTGTGGTTGAAGATGACACGTCAGCCTCTACAATTCCCAGCAAAGCGGTTTTCTTTTCGCTGTACCTGTCCCGGAAACTGGCCGCATCCTGCCAGGTCGCTACAAACCGGCTGCGCAGGCTGCCGCTTGAATTAAGCGGAATGGAGAGGTCGCCCACCCCTCGTCGCATATCCCACGAGCCAGCAGCGGCTGAAATAAATCCTTCCAGTTCTTTACCTGGACGCTTGCGTATCATGTTGACTGTGGCTGAGGGGGCTCCGGCGCCGGAAAACAATCCATTGGCTCCTCTGATTATTTCAACGTTTTCATAAAGCGCGACGTCGTATTCCTGATTGGTCGACCCGCTGTAAGTCGGAATACTGTCGACCTGAAAATCGGTAATCTGGAAACCGCGAGCAAAATATAGCGGCCTTTGTGTGTCATAGAGGGTCACATTTACGCCAGGCACGTGCATCATCACATCGTTGATATCTATCATGCTCGCGGCATCCATCAGATCTCGCGAAATTTCGCTGATGGATTGAGGGATCTCTCGCACTGTCAACGGCAAGCGCGAGACGGGCGTATCGGTCAGATGCTCCCCGATGATGAGGATTTGTTCGGCTTTTTCATCCCTGGAAACAGGCTTGCTCGCAGCGGTTAACGCCTCCGCAGACACGGCTTCTCCCGCCAGGAGCAAAACGGCAAAAGTTACGAAAATGCGCAGGCTACAATCTTGCTCAGCAGCGCAGACTGCGGTCAGGTTTTTGTTGCGGACTTTATTCATGGTTATAACACCCCAAAACAACATAAAAAGAATGGTTATTAAAGCCTAATGATAATTATTTACATTCAGATTGCAGACGGACCCGCCCGTCTGCGGTAATGGGTTAACGCATTGGTTGCAAGTGGATGGTTAATTAAAGACGCTAATAGATTGCAAACCAGCGCAGCCAGCGCGCACGCCAGGTGAAAAGCATCGCAACAAGAAATGCGGACGCCGCCGACAACATGAACCAGACCAGTGCGGCCATGGTTGGGTGGTCTGCCAGCAAGGTGAAAAGTAGCGATATACCGAGACCACTGCCGCCGAGAAGGCGGTAAACACTGGCTCTCAAGCTGTTGTCGCTACCCGGCTTGCCGCCAACGGCTTGCTGCCAATGTACGTCCTGAGACAACGCCAACCACGCCATACCTGCCGTCGAAAATATTGCAGCCAGGAATAACCACAAGACCTCAGCCATGAATCGCTATACCCGTGTCAACATGATTCTTCGCCTGATGGCAGGTCTGATTGACTTCCCGCTTCTGCAACCGGCGCGCGACCAGAGCGGCAATAACTGCACTGACGAGAAGACTCAAATCGACGCCTGCAACCGGCCAGTAATTAAACAGGGTTTTTCCGAGGTGATCTCCGGTCGTGATCCCGTTCAGCAATACTGCGCAAATGGCAAGACCGCAAAATACCCAGCATTGCTCCCTCCACGCCGGTGAAATTCGCCCGCGCATGACGGCGCGACTGCGTAGCCCGGCATGGATAAATGTCACTAACCACATCCCCCAGAAGCTGTATTTTTCCCAATCCGCTTTGCCTGACATTTCTGCGGGCAGAATTCGATTGGCTACCAGGATGGCAGCTGTTGCCACCAGCATTCCGGAAACCGTCGTTATTGCAAGCGTATCCACAACTCGCGCGCTGGAACTTCCGTTTTTCACGCAATTCTGTTTGCGCTTCTCCACAAAGAAAACGAATCCGGTGGCGATGCAGACACAGCCCAAAAGACCGCCGAGGACATACAACCAGCGAAGTAACCAATGACGAAAATGCTGCAGATGAAGACCGGTCAGAAACTGGTTTATTGCAGCCAAGGTGGTCGGCGGTGGTTCTTCAAGGATTACTTCGCCCGTGCTGGCCTTGAAATGCACCCCCTGCCCTACCAAGGCAACCTGATCGCTGCCAGCCCGGTATAAGCTCACATACCCGTTTTCATCTCCGATATGTTCGATGACCAGGAAACCGACTTCACCTGGCATTCCCCGGTCCGCCCAGCGCCGTTTGGCCTCAGTCACCATGGCGTCCACGGACGCCATGGATGCTTTCACGCCTGATGGCTGGTGTGGCAGACCACTGCGTTGCGCCTCAAGTATTTCGTGCTGGTCATGTAATGGTTTGAGCATTGTTGAGTTGATGGGAAAATAAATACTCGCGAAGATAACAAGGCCGCTGAATGCGAAAAAGAAATGGAACGGGAGCGCAACGACTCCGGTCAGGTTATGGAGGTCGAGTGCACTGCGTTGAGTCTGTTTTTGAGGTCGGAAAGTAAAAAACTCCCGAAATATTCTGCGGTGGATGATGACCCCAGAAACAAGTGCGACCAGCATGACGAAACCAGCGAGACCGACTGTCCAGTAGCCGAGATTTTTCCAGCGTAAATTCAGGCTGTAGTGCATCGGGTAAAAAAAATCACTGCCGATTTTCAACTTGTCATCAGGCAGAAAAGCGCCGCTACGCGGATCAATTGTTGCGAACCCGTGGACATGCTGATGATCGTCCTTCGGATCGATCGGTTCATTGGGAACACCGAACTCGCCTCCGATCCTGAGCACCGGATCGCGATGGGTGGTATAGGCAAACAGCGAATCGAGTTTCAGGGTGTCAGGATGCGGAATTTCGCCATGGACCCGTCGAGCCGTAGCGGCCATATCATCCGGATCTGCTCGAAGAGTCGTGAATACCGGCGCAAGGACCTCATCATAAGATGGCATAGGCTGCGGATCGAAACGCGTATCAGGAATGGCCCAGCGATCGATCTCCCTGTCGAAGACGGATAAAGATCCAAAAAAGAAACAAGCCATTAGTACAAAACCAAGTACCAGACCAAACCACGTATGGACCCATGCCATCGCCTGCCTGAAATTAACAAACATCCTATGCGCCCCGAAGAAGCTGATTTTGAAGAGTGAGAGCCAGCGCCGTCATGACCGCGCCGCCGCCGAACAGGAAGACACCTGCCCTGATCAGTCTCCTGGTGGCAAACGACCAGAGAAAAAGAGCCAGATAAACCAGAAACCCAAGTATTTTGAAGCCGGTATATGCCTCCTCATACTCCGCACCTGCAGTAACCGATGCAACGATACCTACCGCCAGCAGCCCCCATATAAATGCATAGCTGCCCAAGAGGCTGATACAGATCCGAATACAAACCTCTTGAAAACGGTGTAGTTGTGTTGACATGAGTTCGCTGATTTCTCGTGTGGATGTGAACTGGAAGGCTCGGCTGCTAGCACAGGTAATGTTAATGACAATTATTATCATTACGATTCGGAGTGAATGTCAAGACGCTGAAGTCATTTTTATGAATAGGGCGCCATTTCAGGTTGATGTTATTTTGCTGGCTTTTATAGAAACGGGGTGTTCAATGTGCGATGCCTGTACTCAGGCGGGGATCTTTGGGTGCCAACGCCAAGTCAGGCAGCTATACTTTGAGGTACCTTCCCTCCCGATGAACGGCCCGATTATTCCGGCGCTGCCATCGAAAAGCTATCAGGAGCAAGCATGGGCTGTCGCGGCATATTAATCATCGAAGACGATCCGGACGTTCGCAATACGCTTCAGGAAATACTGGAACATCAGGGGTTCGAAGTCTTCGCCGCGGCCAATGGCGAAGAAGGTCTGGCGCGGCTTCAAGAAGGACAGTCGCCATGCCTGATCCTTCTGGATTTGATGATGCCAATAATGAATGGATGGGAGTTTTTGTCGACGCTTAAATCACAGCACCAGCATTATCTCACCAGCGTACCAATCGTGATCGTATCGGCCATCGGTGATCTTTCTTCTGTTCAAAACGAATACAATTGCTCGGCAATGAGCAAACCTGTAGATCTTTCCGGACTTATAAAGATTGCCGAGCAGGCATGTGCAGGCCAGGGCTCTTAGCGGTAACCACAGCCGCAATATTGACCAAATCTGTGCCACTTAACAGGCCCTAGTGATCTCTCAAGAGTCAGCAGCCTTCCGGTTGGATCGCAGTTTGAGCCTCTCCGGGTTTGGTCTTGTTTGCGAACCAGGTCCAGAACAATGCCGCCGCAAGCAGTATTTCGGCCAGGTCCCCCCCGTAGTACATGATTTTGGCGGCGCGCTGAATTTCCTCCAAAGTATGCGATCCGCCCGCCGGCCATCCATACGCATACATTGCCTTGGCTAAAAACGCATGAGCGCCCATGGAGAAACACAGGATTAACAAACGGTTGCGGTAGCCAGGTCGGTGGGGGGCCGGGTCGGGACCCGCAATAGCCCAAGTGAACAGACACCCCGCTACCAGAAAATGCCAATGAATCAGGGCGTGTAACCAGGCGCTGCGCAGCATGGCTTCATATAACGGGGTCATGTATAAAGCGTACATGCCGCCCACATTCAGTATCATCGCTGTGAATGGATGATATATCACCCGCAGCGGGCGCAGATGGAGAAATGCCACCAGCCTGCGGGCAAGATTTCGACGGGCTGTGCGGAGCGTCAGAGAGATCGGTGCCCCGAACACCAGTCCCAGGGGTGCAAACATACCAAGCAGAAGGTGCTGGATCATGTGTCCGCGCAGGTCGTGCTGAGCGAAGGAAGCGACCCCCGGGAGTAACCCAACGAATAGAAGCAGTATCCCACTGCTAAAGCTGGTCAGCCTCCAGATGCTCCAGTGATGTCCAGTCGATCTTAGTCTGAAAGCAGCAACCCAGTAAGCGATAAGTGAAGCCAGACCGAGTGCGCTAAGCACGAATTCGAACAATCCCCAGCCCGAATGATGCATCGTCATAAAATTAGTCTGCCCTACTCCTGACGTTCTTGATCAAAGGCTCACCGGCTGTCCGAATTTCGTCGGGCACGGCGCCACATTACTGCTCCGATGATCAACAAAATCAGTGCAAACGTATTCCACGCAATATCATATGGAAGAATATTATCGACGTCATAACGAATCTGATGGAGACGCAACACCTTGTGATCTATGACGCCGTCGAATAGCTGAAAACCCCCGAGTCCGAGGAAAAAACCTGCAGCCGCGAATCGCGAACTCAACTCGGACCGGGCGCGCAGGTTCGAAATCATGAAAAATCCGGCTACGAGTGCGAGCAGTTCACCCGCATGTAAAAAACCATCTGACATCAACGCTATCAGCGGCGTGGCATTATCGTAGAAGTGATGCCAGGCGAGAATTTGATGGAAAATGATTTCGTCGACCGCTGCCATCATGCCTGCCCCTATGAGAGCGGCGGCAATCGCGGAGCGATGTTCGTTTGAATGTTGAGGAATATGTTGTCGCATAAGATCAACGATTTGAACCGGGTTACCCTTCCCTTGTACGTTCCCGGCGGGGGAAAAGGACCATCTTCAACCGCAGTAGTGTGGCAATGAAGGGTAAATCCGGGACAGGATGCATGGGCGCGACATCAACTCGGAGGTCACTTCAACTTCCGGATACCCGATGGCTCACGTTGGGCGCGGGTTTGCGTGAGGTTACCCTTCCATCTGCCGTGCGATTGGAGCACAATTCGCCTTTTTTCCTGCGAAAACACCAACGAGAATTCTGATGCAACGACCCTTAATCGGCCTGATCATGGGCTCTAGATCCGACTGGAATGTCATGCAAGCGGCAGCGGCCGTGCTGGACGAACTGCAGGTGCCATATGAAGCCCGAGTCGTCTCCGCCCACCGTACACCTGACCGTTTATATCAATATGCACAATCGGCGCGAGACCGTGGATTGAAAGCGATCATTGCGGGCGCGGGCGGCGCTGCCCACCTGCCTGGCATGGCCGCTGCGATGACTCCCCTGCCCGTTCTGGGTGTTCCGGTTTCTGCAACTGCGCTCAATGGCATGGACGCTTTACTGTCCATAGCGCAGATGCCCAAGGGCGTTCCGGTAGGAACCTTCGCCATCGGTGCGCCTGGCGCTGCCAATGCGGCGCTGTTCGCAGCGGCCATGCTGGCCACTACCGACTCTCAACTCGCCGGTCGACTGGACGCTTTCCGTCAGGCTCAGACAGATGGTGTCCCCGAGGACCCCCGCCTATGAACCAAGCTGTAGGCATCATTGGATGTGGCCAACTGGGCCAAATGCTGGGTCAGGCAGCCAAACGCCTGGAACTGGAAGTTCAGTTTCTGCGGGTGGATGGGGAAACGCCGGTGGTCCAAGGGCTGGGTGAGATTGTGGAGGACAGCAACGCCGCGGCTTTTTTTCGTGCTTGCGAATTTGTCACGATTGAAAGAGAAGCCATTCCGGTGGAACTGCTGCGTCTGGCCTCAGAACAGTGCCAGCTGCGCCCTGGTTTCGCCGCTTTGGAACAATTGCGCAACAGACATTCGCAGAAGTCGGTTCTCGACCGTTTGGCCATTCCCACCTCCACCTGGTGTCATGTCGAAAGTGCGGCCGACTTTCCCAGTGCAATTGCGACGTTCCCCACTGACATGGTTCGCTGCAAGCGGGTACTGGGCGGTTACGATGGCGGCGGTCAATGGCGTATCGACCGGAAAGCCGGAGTTCCGGAATTGCCCGGGCACGCCTTCCCGCTAATAGCGGAGGAAGAGCTCAAGGTGGAGCGCGAAGTATCCACGCTTCTCGCCCGTGGGGCGGACGGGTCAATCGTTTTTTATCCCATCTGCGAAAATCATATGCGCGATGGCATTCTCGTCTGCACTCTGGCACCGGCGCGGCTCGATGGGCAGACCGAACAACAGATGCGCGAATACAGTCAGCGCCTGGTAGACTCGATCGACTATGTCGGGGTTATGGCAATAGAATTTTTTATCAGCGACGGAGAACTCGTTGTCAACGAAATCGCCCCAAGGGTCCACAATACCGGCCACTGGACTTTAAATGCCGGTGATTGCGATCAGTTCGAACAGCACATTCGGGCCATCGCCGGGTTGCCCCTGGTCGCACCCAAACTGACCGACGCCGTGGCCATGTGCAATATTCTTGGTGCGTTACTGCCTTCTGCAATGCCCCCGAACCCGGTACGCATGTATGTGCATACCTATGGCAAAACCTTAAGACCCGGTCGCAAGATGGGTCATGCCACCCTGGTCGGGCCAGATCTGTCTGCCGTCCAGCAAGCTGCTCACGAAATCGGATTGTTTTAATCGTCCAGCTTTACGTCCACGGCATTAATCCAGTGAAAGGGGCTTCCGCCCCCTTATCGCGTTTCTTGAATCAAAGCGCAAAAAACCCCTTCGAGTCCACGTCAGTCGGCCCAACTTCTGGAATGCGGCGCGGCTGCTGAAACAGCGTCCAGCAAACACCTTCTAAGCATTGCACTTTTTCTTGGTTCAGTGCAGAAATCACCATTGCTACAGTGCTCCTGCAAGATCACACATACAGGAGCAGTTTTCAGTGGATCAACCTATTCCAAAGTATTTGGTCATTTGGGGACTCGCGGTTAGCGCAAGCGGCACCGCAATCTCGACGCAGGCAAATTCTCAAGGCTCTTCGCTCTACGGTAAAGTCAATGTTTCTTTGGAAAGTGCGCAGTTTGATGGTGCCGGAAATATCGTTCAGGGAAGAACGGCAGAAGAAAGAGATCAATGGGAACTCAATTCCAACGCCTCGCGCCTGGGTGTTAAGGGATCGTTTGACCTGGACGATAGCGGATTGACCGCGATCTACCTCGCGGAATATGAAATTAATGTCGACGATGGCGCAAGCGGAGACACTGCCTTCAGTCAGAGAAATATCTATGCGGGATTGCGGGGAGGATTTGGCGAGATCCGCTACGGTAAATTCGATACACCTTTGAAAGTCTCCGAAGGCAAAGTGGATCAGTTCAACGATTTGCATGGAGACATCGACATTCTGATCGGAGGTCAAAACCGCGTCAGCAACATCATACAGTTCAGCACTCCGGTGCTGGCTTCTTCCATTACGCTAAATGCAGCGTTTATCCCCGCCGAAGGCGCCGACTCAGACCAGGACGGAGAGCTGGACGACGGTCTGGCCGACTCTGCTTCCTTTTCGGCCATTTTTGACAATAAGACAGTTTACGTTGCCTTCGCATACGACAAAGACCAGACGGCACGCAGAAGCATCGATGGAATCCGGCGGGCCGATCTGGTTCGCCTCGTTGGAGGACTGAACCGTGGTCCTGTTGAGCTGGGTGTTCTGCTCCAGCGAACCACTGACAACCTTGGCGGCAGCGATAAAGAAGATGCCAGCTATCTGGCAAGCGCTGCTTTCAAGTCCGGACAGTTTAAATATAAAGCCCAATACGGCGTCAGTGAAGGCAAAGAATCAGATGAGCAGGCTTCGTTAGCTGCTGTCGGCCTGGACTATGCGCTGGCGGCTCAGGCCAGTCTCTTTGCATACTGGTCTTCACTGACTCTGGATAATGCCGGTCTTCGAGATCGAACTTTTGGTATTGGTACATCTTTTTCTTTCTAAATGAATCCGAATAACTGGAGTCTGTTTCATGTTTAAGCGATTTTTGTTTACAGCCACTACTTTGATCGTCGTAAATGGCGTTGCAGGAGCTGCTGTTTCCCACGCGGCGAATTCTCTGGAGTTGTTGAACGTTTCCTACGACCCGACACGTGAACTCTATCAAGAGTACAATCCTGAATTTGCCAAATTCTGGAAGGAAAAAACCGGACAGGCCGTCACAGTGCGGCAGTCCCACGGGGGCGCCGGAAAGCAGGCGCGGGCTGTCATTGATGGACAGGAAGCCGATGTGGTAACTCTTGCTTTGGCGTATGACATTGACGCCATCAGCGAAAAAACCGGCAAGCTTCCCATCGACTGGCAATCGCGCCTTCCGAATAACAGTTCCCCTTACACATCGACGATTGTATTTCTCGTCCGTTCGGGTAATCCCAAAAATATCAAGGACTGGGATGATCTTGCCAAGCCTGGAATCAGCGTGATTACGCCTAATCCGAAAACATCTGGTGGTGCACGCTGGAATTATCTGGCTGCGTGGGGATACGCAGAAGAAAAATATGGAAGCAAGGATAAAGCGAAGGAATTTGTAGGAAAGATATTCAAGAACGTATCGGTACTTGATTCAGGCGCTAGGGGCTCGACTAATACGTTCGTACAACGCGGCATTGGCGATGTTTTTATTTCCTGGGAAAACGAAGCATTTCTTGCCATTAACGAATTGGGTAAAGACAAATTCGAGATTATTGTGCCATCCGTGACCATTCTGGCCGAGCCTCCGGTGACCGTGGTCGACAAGATTGCCGCTAAAAAAGGTAATATCGAAGCGGCAAATGCCTATCTATCGTACCTCTATTCGCCGGTTGGCCAGCGGTTGGCAGCAAAACATTATTATCGACCGGTTTTGCCAGCACTGGCAGATGCAGCCGATGTCGCCCGGTTTCCTCAAGTCAAAACTTTTACCATCGATGAAGCCTTTGGTGGATGGAAACACGCTCAGGAAACGCATTTTTCCGACGGCGGTGTTTTCGATCAAATTTATCTTGCTCAATAGATCCTGACTTGTATCAATCGCCGGGGCGTGCCCGGCCTGGAGAAGAACTAATGGCAATCAAAGCAATTAATGCCCGGAACCAGTTTCAGGGCACAGTCAAAGCAATCAAACGGGGCGATGTGGTATCTGAAGTGGAAGTGGATATCGGTAATGGGCTGATCACCTCAATTGTGTCTACGACATCCATTGATGACCTGGGCCTGCGACCTGGAAGCCATGTTGTTGCATTGTTCAAATCCACCGAAGTGGCGTTGGCAAGCTTTGCGCCAGCATAAATACCACAATTGAATCGGGGAGGTAGCATGTCTTTCAACACATTATTAGTGCCTGGCTTTCACGGCAGCGGTGAGGCGCATTGGCAGAGCTGGCTGGAAAAGGAACTTCCGGCCGCACGTAGGGTTTCCGGAATTGACTGGGAGCGACCGATTGTTCACAACTGGGCAGCCGCCATCATCCGGGAGCTCGATTCAAATACGCAAAAGTCCGTGATTGTCGCCCACAGTTTCGGCTGTCTTGCAAGTGCCATGGCTATTGCCAATCGGCCGCACCACGTGGCCGGCGTCATTCTGGTAGCGCCGGCTGATCCTCAACGGTTCGGATACTACGGAACCCGGGAGAACGAACATGCCGATTATCCGAGCATTGCCGAATTGCTGCCGGAGCGTTCTCTTGAGGTACCCGGCATGCTTATCGGGAGCCGCAATGATCCTTGGATGAAATTTGCGCATGCACATGCCTGGTCGAAGCGCTGGAATCTGGCGTTTCATGATGCAGGATTTGCGGGGCACATTAATGTTGAGTCCGGGTTTGGGCCCTGGCCGTTAATCAGGTTTTTTACAGAAGCGCTTCATGAAATTCTGAACGCAAAAGTTAATCGGACAGCAAAGTCAGACAGGGTGAACCGATTCTTGCCGCCATCTTCTTTTGTCTTCAACCAGCACCACCTGCTCTACGCGTAGACGATGGTGAAAGACACCCGGGTGTGAGCATGGCCTTTCGAATTGCTTCGGATTGTGCCCGCCATAGCTTCTGGACCTGACAATATCCCAGGCAATTACGCCACCGTTAGTCAGCGTCCAGCTTTCTAGCCGGTTAGTAAAACAGCCTGGCTGCTTTCCGGCTCCACAGCGTTTGCCGTTTTATCCATAAGCTTCTGAATTTTTATTATTTCTCGGGATTCTGGCAGCGCTATAGACTCCTCCCACCGAACAACCGTGGGAATCCTTATGCTGTACCTGAAAGTTATAAACGTCGGCAAAAGCGTTATATCCCCTCCAGTGGAAAAGCGCCGATGACCGCTTCTCGTTCATTTACCATCTTGCCAGGCTTTGGATTGTCTCTGGGATATACCTTGGTATATCTCTCCGTTATTGTGCTGATTCCCATGGCGGCAGTATTTATCAAGACCAGTGAAATGACGCTTTCACAGTTCTGGTCGGTGGTGACCGCGCCGCGCGTCATGGCTTCTTACAAGCTTTCCTTTGGTGCGTCACTGATTGCTGCGACGATCAACTCGGTATTCGGGCTGCTGTTGGCCTGGTCACTGGTTCGGTATTCATTTCCGGGGAAAAAGATTGTCGATGCGCTGGTTGACCTGCCGTTTGCGTTGCCGACTGCCGTTGCCGGAATTTCCCTCACAGCGCTTTATGCGCCGAACGGTTTTCTGGGACAGTTTATCGAAGGGCAGTTAGGGATCAAGGTGGCGTTCGCACCGCTGGGCGTGCTTGTGGCGCTGGTCTTTATTGGACTGCCGTTTGTCGTTCGCACTGTTCAGCCGATCCTGCAAGATCTCGATATGGAGTTCGAAGAAGCTGCCGTGAGTCTCGGTGCTAATCGCTGGCAAGCTTTTCGCCATGTCGTGCTACCTATTCTCCTGCCTGCCCTTTTAACCGGATTTGCGCTTGCGTTTGCGCGCGCAGTGGGTGAATACGGTTCGGTTATTTTTATTGCCGGCAACATTCCAATGGTTTCGGAAATCACCCCTCTGATGATCATTTCCAAACTGGAGCAATACGATTATGTCGGTGCAACAGCTATTGCCGTCGTTATGCTCCTTGTTTCTTTTGCGCTTCTGCTGGTTATCAACGGGCTTCAGGCCTGGACCGCGAAACGTACCGGGAGGGACAGGTAATGATTTCCACAACAACAGGTACTACCACTTTAGATACAGTATTAGGTACAACAACCATAACTCCCATTGGAGAGATTAATTCCACCCGGAAAAACCGGTTTGCTTTCAGAGCGCAGACACGCTTCGAAAAAAATGCCGCAGCGCAGGAACCGGTCTGGGTTAAACGTACTATTCTCGTACTATCCCTGTCATTCTTTGTGTTTTTCCTGTCCTTGCCCTTACTGGCGGTGTTTGTCGAGGCATTGCGAAAAGGCGTCGGGGTCTATGTGAAAGCAATGACGGATCCGGATGCCCTGTCGGCAATACGGTTAACCTTGCTGACTGCGTTCATTTCCGTTCCGCTGAACCTGATTTTTGGCGTGGCGGCAGCCTGGACGATCGCCAAATTCGAATTTCGTGGCAAGCAATTGCTGACCACGCTCATTGACCTGCCCTTTTCCGTATCCCCGGTTATCGTGGGTTTGATGTATGTACTGGTATTCGGTGCTAACGGGTGGTTTGGTGCCTGGCTGATCGAGCATGACATAAAAATTATTTTTGCGGTGCCTGGTATCGTGCTAGCCACCGTTTTTGTGACTTTCCCGTTTGTAGCCCGGGAGCTGATCCCTCTGATGCAGGCTCAAGGGAAGGAAGAGGAGGAAGCGGCCATAGTGCTTGGCGCCCGGGGCTGGCAAACATTCTGGTACGTGACCCTGCCCAACATAAAGTGGGGTCTTTTGTACGGGGTGATCCTGTGTAATGCCCGCGCAATGGGAGAGTTCGGTGCCGTTTCGGTGGTTTCTGGGCACATCCGCGGCCTTACCAACACCATGCCGCTGCACGTGGAAATCCTGTACAACGAATACAATTTCGCGGCAGCCTTTGCCGTGGCATCTTTACTGGCCTTGCTGGCTCTGGTGACTCTCGTTGTTAAAACCTGGGTGGAACATCGCGCCGAGCAAGCTCATAGCACACGTTGAGAATCAAAATCATGAGCATACAAGTTAAAAACCTGCATAAGCGCTTTGGTGACTTCACCGCATTGAAGGATGTCAGTCTGGATTTTCCCGCCGGCGAGCTGGTCGCGCTGCTAGGGCCATCGGGATGCGGTAAAACTACCTTGTTGCGCATCATTGCCGGGCTGGAGCAACCCGACCGCGGAGCCGTTATTCTCGAGGGTGCGGATGCGACCGCTATCCACGTCCGTGAGCGACAGGTGGGTTTTGTATTCCAGCATTACGCCCTGTTCAAGCACATGACGGTTTTTGACAACGTTGCGTTTGGTTTGCGTATGAGGCCGCGCAAGAACCGCTTGCCAGATGCCGCAATCACCAAAAAAGTCCGTGAGTTGCTGGAGCTCGTTCAGCTTGACTGGCTCGCCGACCGGTTCCCTTCGCAGCTTTCAGGTGGGCAACGCCAAAGAATTGCGCTCGCACGTGCTTTGGCGGTGGAGCCTCGTGTTCTTTTACTGGATGAACCCTTCGGCGCTCTTGATGCGAAAGTTCGTAAAGAATTACGCCGCTGGTTGCGTAAATTGCACGATGAGTTGCACATCACTTCAATTTTTGTCACCCACGATCAAGAAGAAGCGCTGGAAGTGGCAGATCGGGTAGTGCTGATGGATCACGGCAAGGTTGAACAGGTAGGCACACCTGAAGAAGTCTACAACCAGCCCGCTACTCCGTTTGTTTACGGATTTCTGGGGTCGGTAAATCTCTTTCATGGCCGGGTTGAATCAGGTCATTTGCATGTCGGCGATGATCTGATTCCCCACATTCATGATGATGCGCAGGTAGGCAATGAGGTCTATGCCTTTGCGCGTCCACACGAACTGGACATCGTCATCGACCCGTCAGTCAGCACCGGCATTGCAGCCCGGGTTGATCGCATATTGCAGTTGGGCAACAGTGCCCGGATTGACCTTGATGGTGTCAACGGCTCGGCGGGACAGCATTTCGAGGTATTGCTGCCGGCCGCGCAGGCGCATGCGCTGAGTTTGCAATCCGGGCAGCACGTCAGATTGCTTCCTTCCAGGCTCAGGCTATTTCAGCGCGGCCTGGACGTAGATGGGGGACAGGGCTGATGAATTTCCAGCAGTTGCGAATTGTGCGGGAAACCGTGCGCCAGGACTTCAACCTGACAGAGGTGGCTAACGCGCTGCATACCTCCCAGTCGGGGGTGTCCAAACATATAAAGGATCTGGAGGATGAGCTTGGAGTTGAGCTCTATGTTCGCAAAGGCAAGCGACTTCTGGGCTTGACCGAACCGGGCCGGCAGATGATCAAAGTGGTCGAACGGATGTTACTGGATGCCAACAACATCAAGAATCTCGCCGACCAGTACAGTCAGCAGGACACGGGCAAACTGACCATCGCCACCACGCATACCCAGGCGCGCTACATCTTGCCGGGCGTGGTTACCCGGTTTAAAAAACTATATCCCCGCGTTCATCTGAAGCTCCATCAGGGTAGCCCCAACGAGATCGCGCAAATGTTATTGGAAGGCGAGGCGGATATCGGTCTTGCCACCGAAGCGCTGGGGGAAATTGAGCAGCTGGCAGCTTTTGCACTCTATCAATGGCACCATGCGGTGGTAGTGCCGCGGGAGCACCCGTTGACAAAAGCCGGAACTCTGACTCTGGAAGCCCTCGGCGATTATCCGATAATTACATATCACGAGGGCTTTACGGGCCGGGCACGCGTGGAACAGACTTTCAAGGACGCAGGTCTCGCGCCTGATATCGTCATGTCTGCACTGGATGCCGATGTCATTAAATCCTATGTCGAATTGGGGCTGGGGATAGGCATTATCGCGTCCGTTGCGTTTTCACCTGAGCGAGATGCCGGTTTGATGCTGTTGAGTGGTGAACACCTGTTTCCCTTGAACGAAACAAAACTTGCGATCAGAAAAGGGCATTACCTGCGCCAATACGCCTACCGGTTTATCGAGCTTTGTTCGCCGGAACTGGCAGAAGATCTCGTCATTCGGCATTTGGGCCACGGAAATTCCCGTGCGGTATGAATGCACGCAGTCAGGCCACAGCAATCCGAACGAAACTCGGTTCGGATTGCCTCGGGTCAAGGGTCTAGGGAACCTCTGCTCAAGTCCGGACAGCGTCTGCGCGAGCCAAAAAGTTCAGTCCGCAAGGCGCGGTT